>NZ_FNYM01000010.1:0-239755 GCF_900108985.1 Achromobacter sp. NFACC18-2
GACACCCTGGCATGGGAAGGCCACGACGACCAGACCACGCACTACCTCTACGAACCCGGCAGCTTCGTCCCGCTGGCCCAGGCGATCAGCCGCAAACCCGTGCTGCTGCATCAACAACCTGTTTACGCGGGTGCCTACGACATCGACCGCGATCCGCTATGGACAACCTCGCCCGACCCGGACCCGGTGGACGCCATGGCCTGGTATCACTGCGACCACCTGGGCACGCCGCAGGAACTGACCGACGCGCAAGGCGAAATTGCCTGGAGCGCGCATTACCACGCTTGGGGTGAAGCAAAAGAGGCCATCACCGATGCCGCCCGCGCGGCGGGAATCCGTAATCCGATCCGATTCCAGGGGCAGTATCTCGACCCGGAAACGGGCCTGCATTACAACCGCCATCGGTACTATGATCCGCAGATCGGGCGGTTCATATCGAAGGATCCGATCGGGTTTGCGGGTGGGCTGAATGTCTATGAGTATGCGGATAACCCGTTGGGGTGGATTGATCCGCTAGGCCTGACCGCCGGCAGCGGTGGCCATTCGTCGGGTACTGGTAAACCTCGGCTCACCGGCGCAACGGCAAATTCAGTTTATACAAAGAGCGACGGGGCGGGGAAGGTCGCGGTGCAAAACGCAATTTATGACGGCAACGGAGACTTGATCGGGCAGGTGGATTTCAAGAATCATGGAGGATGCGCATGTTCTGGCCATGCGCACCGGATAGATCCGCCTGGTAGTGCGGTCAGCGTTGCGGCCGCTCACGGCCCCAACGCTTCTCATATTCCACCGGCTAGCGTTCCGAGTGAATGGAAGGTGGTTCCGCCCGGGATGAAACCAGCTACGCCGATTGGCGAATGAGAGAGGAAAAATGGCAGAGTCAATTATTAAGCTAATGAGCGACTATCACAATTTTGACGACGGGCTGGTTATGTCTTTCGGCTTCTTCTATCCGACCAGGGAACCGCCGGCCGTTCAGGGGACGTTTTACGCCAAGAATCATGCATTGCCCGGTGATCAATGGGATACCGTAACCATCGTCGTCAGGGATATTGTGGAATTCCATGCCCAATGGCGTGGGAATCAAGCAAACTCGATATGCGCAGGTGTGCACTTGGTTCGGTTCGGCGACCTGTGGTGCTTGGACGTGGACGGCGCATATGGAAGCCTCGAAGATCCTAGGTCGATAGATGAAGTTCGCCAGTATGGGGACTGCTACGCAATAGGTCGCGGTGTCGATTTCCATATTTCAGAAGACCGCAACGTAGACATATTCGCCAATATCTTTTCGGGCGGCGCAGGCTAACGCTGCAATCCGCATACCTCCAAGTCACTCTCCGTAAGGGGAATCGCCCAGAAGCAGAGGCTGCCGGGCTCAGTTCGTCTCCCCCTTAAAACCCCTCCCGCGGCACATGCACCCGCCCTTCCATCA
Organism: Achromobacter sp. NFACC18-2; assembly: GCF_900108985.1. Lineage (NCBI taxonomy): Bacteria > Pseudomonadati > Pseudomonadota > Betaproteobacteria > Burkholderiales > Alcaligenaceae > Achromobacter > Achromobacter sp. NFACC18-2. The sequence goes on from NZ_FNYM01000010.1 coordinate 1,433, forward strand.
GCACCCGCGCGCTGCGGCTCATGATGGCCTTGGTGACTTTCCATTCGCCGTCAACCGACTGCGCCTGCGCGCCCACGCGCAGCGTGCCGGACGGGTGGCCGAAGCACACGTTGTCGCGTTCGCCGCCGCCCGCGGCCAGGTTGACCAGTGTGCCGGGCACGGCGGCCGCGGTGGCGATGGCGACGGAGGCCGTGCCCATCATGGCGTGGTGCAGCTTGCCCATGGACAGGGCGCGCACCAGGACGTCGATGTCGCCCGTGCCGATCTGCTTGCCGCTGGACGACACGTAGGCCTTGGGCGGGGCGACGAAGGCGATCTTGGGGGTGTGCTGGCGGCTGGCGGCCTCGGCGATGTCCTTGATGAGGCCCATGCGCAGCGCGCCGTGGGCGCGGATGGTCTCGAAGCGCGCCAGCGCGGCGGCGTCGCCGTTGATGGCTTCCTGCAGTTCCGTGCCGGTGTAGCCCAGGGCATCGGCTTCCAGGAAGATCGTGGGGATGCCGGAGTTGATCATCGTGGCCTTGAAGGTGCCCACGCCCGGCACTTCCAGGTTGTCGACCAGGTTGCCGGTGGGGAACATGGAACCGCCGTCGCCTTCCTCGGCCGGGTCCATGAATTCCAGGCGCAGTTCGGCGGCCGGGAAGGTCACGCCGTCCAGCTCGAAGTCGCCGGTCTCCTGCACCGCGCCGCCGGTGATGGGCACGTGCGCGATGATGGTTTTCTGGATGTTGGCCTGCCAGATGCGCACCACGGCGGTGCCGTCCTGCGGGATGCGGGCCGGATCGACGAGGCCGTTGGTGATGGCGAAGGGGCCGACCGCGGCGGACAGGTTGCCGCAGTTGCCGCTCCAGTCCACGAAGGGCTGGTCGATGGAGACCTGGCCGAAGAGGTAGTCCACGTCATGGTCGGGACGGGTGCTCTTGGCGACGATGACGGTCTTGCTGGTGCTGGAGGTGGCGGCGCCCATGCCGTCGATCTGCTTGCCGTAGGGGTCGGGGCTGCCGATCACGCGCAGCAGCAGCGCGTCGCGCGCGGCGCCGGGCACGCGCGCGGACTCGGGCAGGTCGTCCAGCTTGAAGAACACGCCTTTGCTGGTGCCGCCGCGCATGTAGGTGGCCGCGATCTTGGTTTGGGGAGCATGTGCCATGAAACAGTCCTGAGATATCGGAATAGGGGCGGCGGGCGCTGCAACGCCCGCCGGTCTGCATGACGGCCGGTCAGGCGAGCTTGCCGGCGCCGGAGGCGGAGGCGGCCTCCAGGAAATCCTGCGCAAAGCGTTGCAGCACGCCGCCGGCTTCGTAGATCGAGACTTCTTCGGCGGTGTCCAGGCGGCAGGTCACCGGGACCTGCTCGGTGCTGCCGTTGCGGCGGTGGATGACCAGCGTCAGGTCCGCGCGCGGCTTGCGTTCGCCGGTCACGTCGTAGCTCTCGGTGCCGTCCAGCGCCAGGGTCTTGCGGTTCACGCCCGGCTTGAATTCCAGCGGCAGCACGCCCATGCCGATGAGGTTGGTGCGGTGGATGCGCTCGAAGCCTTCGGCGACGATGGCCTCGACCCCGGCCAGGCGCACGCCCTTGGCGGCCCAGTCGCGCGACGAGCCCTGGCCGTAGTCGGCGCCGGCCACGATGATGAGCGGCTGCTTGCGGTTCATGTAGGTTTCAATGGCTTCCCACATGCGCATGACCTGGCCTTCGGGCTCCACGCGCGCCAGCGAGCCCTGCTTCACGCTGCCGTCGGCGTTCTTGACCATCTCGTTGAAGAGCTTGGGATTGGCGAAGGTGGCGCGCTGCGCGGTCAGGTGATCGCCGCGGTGCGTGGCGTAGGAGTTGAAGTCCTCTTCGGGCAGGCCCATCTTGTGTAGATACTCGCCCGCGGCGCTGTCCAGCAGGATGGCGTTGGATGGCGACAGGTGGTCGGTGGTGATATTGTCGCCCAGCACGGCCAGCGGCAGCATGCCGCGCAGCGTGCGTTCGCCGGCGAGCGCGCCTTCCCAGTAGGGCGGGCGGCGGATGTAGGTGCTTTGCGGGCGCCAGTCGTACAGCGGGCTGACGGCGGTCTGGCGGTCGTCCTTGATGCCGAACATCGGGGCGTAGACCTTGCGGAACTGCTCGGGCTTGACCGCGGACTTGACCATGGCGTCGATTTCCTCGTCGCTGGGCCAAATGTCCTTCAGGCGGATTTCGCGGCCGTCGGCGGCCACGCCCAGCACGTCGCGCTCGATGTCGAAGCGGATGGTGCCGGCGATGGCGTAGGCCACGACCAGCGGCGGCGAGGCCAGGAAGGCCTGCTTGGCGTAGGGGTGGATGCGGCCGTCGAAGTTGCGGTTGCCGGACAGCACGGCGGTGGCGTAGAGATCGCGGTCGATGATTTCCTGCTGGATCTTCGGGTCCAGCGCGCCGGACATGCCGTTGCACGTGGTACAGGCGAACGCCACGACGCCAAAGCCCAGCTGCTCCAGCTCATGCGTGAGGCCGGCTTCTTCCAGATAGAGCTGCACGGCCTTGGAGCCGGGCGCGAGCGAGCTCTTCACCCAGGGCTTGCGCGCCAGGCCGGCGCGGTTGGCGTTGCGCGCCAGCAGGCCGGCGGCGATGACGTTGCGCGGGTTGCTGGTGTTGGTGCAGCTGGTGATGGCGGCGATGATGACGGCGCCGTCGGGCATGAGGCCGGGCTGGTTTTCGACCACGCCGGCGATGCCGCGTTCGGCCAGGTCGGACACCGGCAGGCGGCGATGCGGATTGGACGGGCCGGCCAGGGTGCGCACCACGGTGGACAGGTCAAAGCGCAGCACGCGCTCGTACTGCGCGGTCGCCAGGCTGTCGGACCACAGGCCCGCGGTCTTGGCGTAGGTTTCCACCAGCGCGATCTGCGCGTCCTCGCGGCCGGTCAGGCGCAGGTAGTCGATGGTCTGCTGGTCGATGGAGAACATCGCGGCCGTGGCGCCGTACTCGGGTGCCATGTTCGAGATGGTGGCGCGGTCGCCCAGCGTGAGGCTGGAGGCGCCTTCGCCGTAGAACTCCAGGTACGCGCCCACGACTTTTTCCTTGCGCAGGAATTCGGTCAGGGTCAGCACGATGTCGGTGGCGGTGATGCCGGGCTGGGCGCGGCCGGTGAGTTCGACGCCGACGATGTCGGGCAGGCGCATCCATGACGCGCGGCCCAGCATGACGTTTTCGGCTTCCAGGCCGCCCACGCCGATGGCGATGACGCCCAGCGCGTCCACGTGCGGCGTGTGGCTGTCGGTGCCCACCAGCGTGTCGGGGAAGGCCACACCGTCCTGCGTGTAGATCACGGGCGACATCCGCTCCAGGTTGATCTGGTGCATGATGCCGTTGCCCGGCGGGACGACTTCGATGTTCTCGAAGGCCGCCTTGGTCCAGTCGATGAAATGGAAGCGGTCTTCGTTGCGGCGGTCTTCGACCGCGCGATTCTTGGCGAAGGCGTCCGGATCGTTGCCGTCGTATTCCACCGCGAGCGAGTGGTCGACGATGAGCTGCACGGGCACCACGGGGTTGACCTTGGCCGGGTCGCCGCCCTTGTCGGCGATCGCGTCGCGCAGGCCGGCCAGGTCCACCAGCGCGGTCTGGCCCAGGATGTCATGACAGACGACGCGCGCCGGAAACCACGGAAAATCCAGGTCGCGGCGGCGCTCGATGAGCTGCTTGAGCGCGTCCGTGAGCAGGGCGGGATCGCAGCGGCGCACCAGGTTCTCGGCCAGGACACGCGACGTGTAAGGCAGGCCGTCATACGCGCCGGGCGCAATGGCGTCCACGGCCGCGCGGGCGTCGAAGTAGTCCAGGCGGGTGCCGGGCAGGGTCTTGCGATACGACTTGTTCATCATGCCTCCGTGCGCTGTGGGGTGCTTTGCGCGATCTGTTGTTCGATATTGATGCGGGATGCGCGGATGTGGCGGCGCATCAGCATTTCAGCCAGCTCGCCGTCGCCGTCGGCGATGGCGTCGAGAATGCGGTGGTGTTCGGCGTAGGCCTGCCGCGGGCGGTTGGGCGTGGTCGAATACTGGATGCGGTACATCCGCGCCAGTTGGTAGAGCTCGTCGCAGAGCATGCGAAACAGCATCTGGTTGCCGCTGCCCTTGACGATGCGGTAGTGGAAATCGTAATCCCCTTCCTGCTGGTAGTAGCCCAGGCCGGCCTGGAAGGCTTCGTCGCGTTCGTGCGCTTCCAGCACGCCGCGCAGCTCGTCGATTTCGGACGGCGGCATGCGCTCGGCGGCCAGCCGGCAGGCCGTGCCTTCCAGCGATTCGCGGATTTCGTAGAGTTCAACCAGTTCCTGGATCGACAGGGACACGACCCGCGCGCCGGCGTGCGGCACGCGAACCAGCAGTTTCTGGCCTTCCAGGCGATGCAGGGCTTCGCGCAGCGGACCGCGGCTGACGCCGTGGATGCGCGCCAGCTCGGGCTCGGAAATCTTGCTGCCCGGGGCGATCTCGCCCTTGACGATGGCGGACTGGATCTTGCGGAAGATGTGGTCCGACAGGGTTTCGCCGTCGTTCGGCGCTGCCGTCGGCAGGGTGAGCACTTTGCTCATGGTGTCGACAATCCGTAGGTTTTCTTGGGAAATATCCCAGAAAAGCGCGCCTGGCGCGCCAAATTGTCAACAATTTACTCCCGGGCGGGGGGCGGACGCAAGCGGGCCGGCGGCCCGCGGCACGGCGCGGCCCAGGCCTTGGCGCCCTGGGCGCGGCGCCGGCCGGGGGACGGATCAGTAGGGTTCGGAGGTGCTGCTGATCAGGCGGAACAGCCCGCTATCCGATGACACGCCCAGCTTGCGGAACGCGGCCGCCTTCTGCGAGCTGACCGTCTTGGGGCTTTTATGCAGGCGCGCCGCGATTTCCATCACGTTGATGCCCGACACGAAGGTCTTGAGGACGATGCGTTCGCTGGGGGACAGCTTGGCGCTGTCGAGCAAGGCCTGGATGCGCCGCCCGGCCCGGATGCGCTGCGCCGCGACGGGAAAGATGGGAGAAAGGCTGTCGGGCAGCAGGTGCCGGATCGCGGGGTCGATGAATTGCCCCCCGGCGTGGACGCGGCGCAGCGCGGTGAGGACGACCTCTTCCGGCGCGCACTTGCTGACAAAACCGTGGGCGCCGAGGCGCAAGGCCAGGGCGGCAACGCCGGGGTCCTGCGAGGCGGAGAAGATGACGACGCGGGCGTCGGGATGCAGCCGTCGCAGGATGGGAATGAGCTCGGCGCCATCGTGATGGGAGTCGTCGAGGAAGTATTCCATGAGCACCACCTCGGTGTGCATGGATGACATCGCGTCGAGCAGGGCCACGCTGTCGTCGTACGTGCCGAGCACTTCGACGTCGGTGCATTTTTCGAATATTGCGGTGAGACCTTTGAGTACCAGGGGATGGCTGTCCAGGATGCCGAGCCGTATGCGGGGCGGGTGCATGTGCATGGGAATGAGGGTTCTGCCTGTCTGCAAGATTAGGTAATGCCGGCCGCCTGGTGAGCGGCCGGGAGACACCGCGGCGATAGACCGGCGGCCTTGCGGCGGCGTGCGCATCGAGAAGTCCCGGTTCGATCGTCACTGGGATTTTTATGGCGCGGTGGGTCACTGGGAATAGGACTATTTCGAAAAGCGAAGACAAGTTGTTCGCTCAGCGGCTTTTCGCGGGCCGCCCTGCGCCTGATCAAGCAGGGAAACGGCGCCGCGCCGCGAGCAATCTTTTCGGAAATAACTTTTGTCTAGTCTGATTGTTTCGTCGATTGATGGTGGATAGCCTCGGAAAAATCCTTGGGCCAACCACTTAAAAGACGAATGACAATTCTTCGACGCGTCCTGTTCGGAAAACTCAATCAACGACTGTTCCAGAGCCTGGAATCGGCCACGGCATTCTGCAAATTGCGGGGAAACCCGTACGTGGAGGTGGTCCACTGGCTGCATCAGCTGTTGAATCAATCGGATGGCGATCTGCAGCGCATCCTGCGTCACGCGGGAGCCGATCCCGAAGTCATCGACCTGCATGTGCGCGAGGCGCTGGCGTCATTGCCTGGCGGCGCGGGATCGGTCAGCGACTTCTCCTACCAGGTCGAGATCGCGGTCGAGCGGGCGTGGATCAGCGCGACCCTGCAGTTCAACGACTCCCGCATCCGGGGCGGCTGGCTGATCCACGCGCTGGCCACCGACCCCGAATTGCGCCGGGTGCTCCTGGGTATTTCGCCCGAATTCCGCAAGGTGCCGATGGACGACCTGGCGGCGCCCCTGCGCGGCTGGATCGACGGGTCGCCCGAGGCCGCGGGGCCGGCGTCGGGGCAGCCGGCAGGGCAACGGCCGGACGGCGCCGCGCAGGACGGCGCGCCCGGTCAGGACGATCTTTTGGCCAAGTTCTGCACGGACCTCACCGCGCGGGCCCGCGACGGGGGCCTGGACCCCGTGCTCAGCCGCGAGATCGAGATTCGCGCCATGGTCGATGTGCTGATGCGCCGGCGCCAGAACAATCCGCTGCTGACCGGCGAGGCAGGCGTGGGCAAGACCGCGGTGGTCGAGGGCCTGGCGATCGCCATCGCGCAGGGGGTCGTGCCCCCGATGCTGGCGGGCGCGCGCGTGCTGAACGTGGACATCGGCGCCATGCTGGCGGGCGCCAGCGTGAAGGGCGAGTTCGAATCGCGCCTGAAGGGCCTGCTGGACGCGGCCAAGCGCTCGGCCGCCATGACCATCCTCTTCATCGATGAAATGCACACGCTGATCGGCGCGGGCGGCCAGGCCGGGACGGGCGACGCCGCCAACCTGCTCAAGCCCATGCTGGCGCGGGGCGACCTGCGCGTGATCGGGGCCACGACGTGGGCGGAGTACAAGCGCTACATCGAAAAGGATCCCGCGCTGACGCGCCGGTTCCACATGTTGCAGGTGGCGGAACCGCAGATCGAGCAGGCCGTGGCCATGGTGCGTGGCCTGGTGCCCAGCTTCGCGCGCCACCACGGCGTGCTGGTCCGCGACGACGCGGTGCGGGCGGCGGTGACCCTGTCGCAGCGTTACCTGCCCACGCGGCAGCTGCCGGACAAGGCGATCAGCCTGCTCGACACCGCCTGCGCCCGGGTGGCGCTGTCGCAGCACGCCCCGCCCAAGGTGCTCGAGCACGTCCAGCAGCGCATGCTGGCCTGCGAGTCCGAGCGCGCGTTGCTGGATGCGGAGGCAACTGTCGGCCTGCGCGATGCCGCCGAGCTGGCCGAGATCGACGCGCGCATGGCGGCGTTGCGGGACGAGAAGGCGGCCATCGAGCACGACTGGCGCGAGCAGCGCGCCCAGGTCCAAGCCCTCCTGGAGCGGCGCGCCGCGGCGCTCGAGGGCAGGCCGGACGGCGCGGACCCGGAATCGGCGTCCGCGTTGGCGCAAGCCGCGCAGGCTCTGCGTGCGCAGCAGGGCGAAACGCCGCTGGTGCATCCGGAGGTCGGCGACAGCGCGGTGGCGGAAATCGTCGCCGACTGGACCGGCATTCCCGTCGGGCGCATGCTCACCGACGAGATCACGGCCGTGCGCAATCTCCAAGGCGCCCTGCGCGCGCGGGTGATCGGGCAGGAGCAGCCCATCGAGCGCATCGTGCAGCGGGTGCGCACCGCCCGCGCGGGGCTGTCCGATCCGCAAAAGCCCCAGGGCGTATTCCTGCTGGCCGGCCCCTCGGGCGTGGGCAAGACCGAAACCGCGCTCGCGCTGGCCGAAGCGCTGTATGGCGGCGAACAGAATCTCATCTCCATCAACCTCAGCGAATACCAGGAAGCGCACACGGTGTCGGGCCTGCGCGGCGCGCCGCCCGGGTACGTGGGCTACGGCGAAGGCGGGGTGCTGACCGAAGCGGTGCGCCGCCGGCCTTACTCCGTGATCCTGCTCGATGAGGTCGAGAAGGCGCACAGCGACGTGCACGAACTGTTCTTCCAGGTGTTCGACAAGGGCTACATGGAAGACGGCGACGGACGCTACATCGACTTTCGCAACACGGTCATCCTGCTGACGACCAACGTGGCCAGCGAGCTGATCGCCACGCTCTGCGCGGACGAGGACGCGCCGCCCGCGTTCGACGGCCTGCGACAGGCGATCGAGCCCGACCTGCTGGCGCGCTTTCCGGCGGCGCTGCTGGGCCGCCTGACCGTCATCCCCTACGCGCCGTTGCGCAGCGATGCGCTGGCCAGCATCGTGCGGCTGCACCTGGACCGCGTGGTGCGCCGTATGTCCGAAACATTGAAGTCGCGGCTTTCCTACGAGCAGGACGTGGTCGATTATGTGGTGGCCGCGTGCCGGGTCGACCAGACGGGCGCCCGCGCGCTGATCGGCCATCTCGAACAGCACATCCTGCCGCGCCTGGCGTCCCTCTGGATGGATGCCATGGCCGACCGCAAGACGCTGGCGCGCGTGGACATCCTGGTCCAGGACAAGGACGCGGCGCCGGAAGCCGCTTTTTCGTTTCAACCGCAGCTGGTGGACGCAAACTGAAGGGGCCGCCCAATGTCCAATCCGATCCGAGTCATCGTGGCCGACGGTCATCCCGTCTGCGTCAGGGGCGTGCAGGTCGAAGTCGCGGAGATGAGCCATGCCCGGGTCGTCGCAAGCGCCCAGAACTCGACGCAGCTCTTCAGCGTGCTGCTGAGCCAGCCGTGCGATGTGCTCGTGAGCGACTACGTCATGTCGGGCGAGAGCTTCGGCGACGGCCTGGGCATGCTGACGCTGATCCAGCAGCGGCATCCGGCGCTCAAGCTCATCGTGCTGACGTCGATCGACAGTCCGCTGGTGCTGCAGGCGGTGGAACGGCTGGGGGTGCAGGGCATTGTCAGCAAGTCCGACATGACCGAACACCTGCGCCATGCGATACAGGCCACCTGGCGCGGCGACCGGTATCGCTCGCCGCGGATACGCGGGGCGCTCGAGGCGGGGACCGGCGGCGCGGGCGCGGAACGCGCCAGCAAACTGACGCCGTGCGAAGTCGAGGTCGTGCGCCTGTTTCTCGCCGGCCTGACGGTCGGCGAAATCGCCGAGAAGTTCTCGCGCTCGAAGCAGACGGTCAGCGCGCAGAAGCGCGCCGCGATGCGCAAACTGGACGTGCATTCAGACAGCGAACTGGTCAGGTATGGCGTGCGCAACGGCCTGACCTGACAAGCGACATCCGGCTCGGGCAGCAAAGGCCGGATTTCGTCTTATTGTCGCCGCGCACGTCAATCACACCGGGCTTTTTTCCTCCGTATCGGACAGCGCTGATGTGCGAGCCCGCGGGCGCTACCTAGACTGACCGTGGTCGTGTCAGAAGATGGACCAGCGGATTCCGCCTCCGTGTTTTGAGTTCTGGCCACGCGTTCTCACTTCGATATCCAAACAGAGGAACTTAAGATGAAACTCCGCATTCTCGGCATCTCCATCGCCGCCGCGCTGGGCGCTGTCGCGTTGCCGGCAAGCGCCGCGCAAGTCGGCACGGGCAAGGTCAACTTCGAAGGCACCCTGATTCCCGACACCTGCAAGGTCGCTCCGGCTTCGGAGGACCAGACCGTCCTGCTGCCGACGGTGTCGACCCAATCGCTGATCACCGAGGGCGATACGGCGGGTTCCAGGGCGTTCGAAATCGACGTCATCGAGTGCCCCGACACCATCGACGAGGTCCAGGCGCACTTCGAGATCACCAACATGGAACCGAAATACCGCACGCTGAAGAACCTGGAATCCACTGGCGCCCAGAACGTCACGGTCCAGCTCCTCGAGGCGGACGGGACTCCCATTCAGGCGGGCTCGGCGGGCACTGCGTTCCCGGTCACCGGCGCCGGCGCCACGCGCGGCGCAACCCTGGTCTACGGCGGCCAGTACTTCTCGCTGGGCGGGGCCACCTCGGGTGTCGTGAAGACGTTCGCCGAGTTCACGCTGGCCTATCCGTAAGCATCGGCTGGCCTAGCTTGAACTTCCGCCGGGGCGTGCCGCCCCGGCGAATCGATATCCGCGTTTCCCGATCAAGGACTACCGTGTTCTTCGTCTACCTGCGCGCGGCGCTTGCCGCGCTTCTGGCATGCATTGCCGCAAGTGTGAATGCCGGTGTGGTCATCACCGGAACCCGCGTCGTGTATCCCGAGGGCAGCCGCGAGGTCAGCCTGCGGATGCGCAACGCCGATGAAAAGCCGCTGCTGGTCCAGTCATGGATCGATGACGGCAATATCAATTCCACCCCTGGCGCGCTGGACGTGCCGTTCCTGGTCACGCCGCCGGTCTCGCGGGTCGAGCCCGGCAAGGGGCAGACGCTGCGCATCGTGTACGTGGGCGCCGACCTGCCGCGCGACCGTGAATCCCTCTACTTCCTGAATGTGCTGGAAGTCCCGCCCAAAGCCGAGCGCAAGGAAAACGAGAACTACATGCAGCTCGCGGTGCGCACGCGGCTCAAGCTGTTCATGCGTCCGGGCGGCCTGACGGCGCTGGTCGAGGAGGCGCCTCAGGCCCTGACCTGGCAGTTGGGCGACAAAGGCGCGCTGCAGGTCAGCAATCCCACCCCGTACTACGTCACCTTCAGCCGCGTGCAGGCCAACATCGCCGGATCGCAGGTCTTCTTCGCGCAGGACATGGTCGCGCCGTTCGGCACGCTGGTCTTGAAGCGCGCGGCGGGCAAGGCAGCCGACAGGCAGCCGGTTGCCGCCAATCAGGTGCGCTTCGGGGTCATCAATGACTACGGCGCGGAAGTGCAGACGCAGGCGGAAATCAGGCCGCGTCCCTAGGTGCAAAGGAAAAAATGATGCTGCGAGGTTGCGTGAAGATGCACAAGTCATGGGCGGCCGGACTCTCGGGCACAGCCGCGAATGCGGGACGCGGCCGATGGCGGCAGGCGGCCATTACGGCGCTCATGCTGCCTTGCGCGGCCGGCGCGGCGCCGCCGGCCGAGGCGCCGCGTTACGCGCAGGTCGATTTCGATCCCCGTTTCCTGTTCGGGACGTCGATGGACCTGGCAAGATTCAGCCGCGGCAACGCGGTGCTGCCGGGCCTCTACGCGACCGACGTCAGGGTCAATGGCCAGCGGGTGGGCACGTTCGACGTGCGTTTCCAGGCGGTGGACGCCGCGGGCTTCACCGAACCCTGCTTCAGCCTGATGGAGCTTGAGCAACTGGGCATCGACACCGCGCGGCTGCTGGCCGCCCGAACGGGCGAGGCGCCGGCGACGCGGGACGCCTCCCTTGGGGACGCCACAGGCTGCGAGCCCCTGAGCGTGGCGGTGCCCGGTTCGCGCGCCGACATGAACCTGGGCGACCTGCTGCTGGACCTGAGCGTGCCGCAGGCCTACATGCACACGCGGGTCCGCGGATGGGTCGATTCGTCGCGCTGGAACGAGGGCGCCACCGTCGGCCTGCTGGACTACAGCCTGAACGCGTACTCCAGCCGCACCAACACCATAGGCACGAATTTCAGCAATCTGTACCTGGGCCTGACGTCCGGCGTGAATCTCGGCGCGTGGCGCCTGCGCCAGCGCTCGTCCAAAAGCTGGTCCAATCGCGGCAATTCCAGCTGGGACAGCATCGAAACCTACGCACAGCGGGACATCGCGCCCTGGCGCGGACAGCTCGTGCTGGGCGACAGCAACACCAGCGGAGAACTCTTCGACACGTCCAGCCTGCGCGGCGTGCGGCTCTTCAGCGATGACCGGATGCTGCCCGATTCGCTGCGCAGCTACGCGCCCATCGTGCGCGGCATTGCCGACACCAACGCCGTCGTCACGGTGCGCCAGGGCGGACGGGTCATCCACGAACAGAACGTGCCGGCAGGGCCGTTCGAGCTGGCCGACATGCCGGCGGCCGGCTATGGCGGCGACCTCGAAGTGACCGTCCAGGAAGCGGATGGGCGCCAAAGCACGTTCAGCGTGCCGTTCTCGACCGTGCCCCTGCTGCTGCGCCAGGGCGTGCACCGCTACAGCGTCGGCGTGGGCAAGTATCGCAACGCCGAGTCCGACGGCGAACCCTGGATGGCCGAAGGCACCTACCAGTACGGCGTGACCGACGGGCTGACCGCCTACGCGGGCACGCAGGCGTCCGAGGGCTATGCCTCGCTCATGCTGGGGTCTGCCCTGAATACGCCCATCGGCGCGTTCTCGCTGGACGTGACCGGGGCGCGCACGCAGATCGGCGGCGCGTCGCACAAGGGCCTGAGCACGCGGCTGAACTATTCGAACATCCTGCAGGACACCGGCACGCGCTTCTCCATGGCCGGCTACCGCTATTCCACCTCCAACTTCTATTCCCTGCGCGATGCCATCTACGCGCGCGAAGGCGGTGGCGGCAGCGAGGACGATCCGGGCTACGCCTGGCGTAATTTCCGCGTGAAGGAGCGGTTCCAGGTGAACGTATCGCAGCCCGTGGGCGACCGGGGCAACCTGTTCGTCACCGGCAGCAGCCAGAACTACTGGCGCGAGGATTCCGGCCATGACCTGCAGTTCCAGATCGGTTACAGCGGCGGGTATCGCCAGCTCACCTATGCGGTCTACGCGCAGCGCAGCCGCAGCGGCGAGTCGGCGACGATGAGCAACCAGGTCATGCTGACGCTGTCGATTCCCCTGGGCCGCAATGCGATCGACGCCGGCCCGGGCTTTAACAGCCTGAGCACCAGCATCAGCCGCAGCTCCCGGGGCGACCACCTGGTCCAGGCGTCGGCCAGCGGCAGCGGGGGCACGGAACTGCCCGTGTCGTTCGGCCTGACCGCCACCACCGCGCAGAACAGCGAATCGAGCGCCAGCGTCAACACCCTGGGCGGCTACGGCACCTACCGAGCGCCGTTCGGCACCTACACGGCCAACGCGTCGATTGGCAACCGGTCCAAGCAGGTGGGGCTGGGTGCGCGCGGCGCCGTGGTCGCGCACAGCGGCGGCCTGACGGCGGGGCCCTCGCTGGGCCGCGCGGGCGCGCTGGTGCAGGCCAAGGGCGCCACCGGCGCGCGGCTGATCAACGGCCAGGGCGCGGAAATCGATGCGAACGGCTACGCGCTCGTGCCGTCCCTGACACCGTACCGGGTCAACAACGTGATGCTCGACCCCTCCAGCCTCGGCATGGACGTCGAGCTGGACAACACCTCCGAAGAGATCGTGCCCACGCTGGATGCCATCGTGCTGGTGGAAATGCGCACGACCCAGGGCCGGCCGGTGCTGCTGCGGCTGCGCCGCGAGGACGGCGAAGCCGTGCCGCTGGGCGCCGACGTGTTCCAGGAGGCGGACGGCACCGCCCTGGGCACGGTGGGCCAAGGCGGCGCCGCGCTGGTGCGCGGGCTGGCGGAGCAGGGCGCGGTGCAGATTCGTTGGGGCCAGGCGCCAGACCAGCAATGCCGGGCCGAATACACGCTGCCGCCGCAAGCGCCCGCCGTCGCGGGGCAGCCCAAGGCGGGCATCGCCAGCATCGTGCGCGTACAGGCGGCGTGCCGCGTATCGGGGGCCGCGGTGTCCGCGGCGCCAGGCAAGAAAGGGTGATCCATGAAACTGAAAACGTTAGGAATGCGTTCCTGGCTCGCGCTGGCCGCAGCGGCGTTGACGGCCGCGCTGGCGTCGGACGCGGCGCGCGCCGCCACGGAAGACGTGCAGATCAAGTTCACGGGACGCTACGTGCCCTTGAGCTGCACCGTGCAGGCCGGCGCCGAGACCATGACGGTGACCCTGCCCACGGTGTCGGTCCAGTCCCTGTCCGCGCCCGGCAACACCGCCGGATCGACGCGGTTCGAGATACCCATCGAGTGTGTGGGCACGCCCGCCACCGTGCGCGCGTACTTCCAGTCGGGACCGACTTCGGACATGACCGGACGCCTGAACCCGCAGGCCGTGTCGCCCGGCGTCGCGGCGCAGGGTGTGCAAGTCGAGCTGCTGAACGAATCGGGCAGCGTGATCCGGGTGGGCGACCGTGACAGCGTGACGCCCATCGAGGCCGACGGCGCCAGCGGTCCGCTGCTGCTCGTCTATTACGCGCGCTATTACGGCACGGGCGGCGCCACGGCGGGCCAGGTCAGCACCTACGTGAACTACGTGCTCGATATTCCATGACGCAGGCCGTGCGTGCCGGCGCGGATCCGGACCTGTTCCTGCATACGCCGATGCTGGACGAGACCTTGCTGCACCTGGCGGTGCTGGACCGGCATGCCCGCCTTGGTCCCCTGCACGCCTGGCGCGCGCGCTGCGTCGCCCTGATGGCCGAGGTCGATGGCGCGCTGCTGGCGCGCAGCGTGACGCCGGAGCAGGCGCACCGCCTGCGCCTGTCGCATGCGCTGCTGCTGGACGATGCCACGCTGGCCTCCTGTCCCGAGCCAATGCGCAAGGAATGGCAAGACGCCACCCTGTGCCGGATCGAACTGGGCGAACCCGATGCGGCGGACGTGGTGCTGGCGCACCTGGACGCCCTGGCGCGCCATCCGGACCGCGGCGGCGCCTGGCTGAACTGGTACGCGCGGCTCTTTGCCGCGGGGCTGTTGCGGCGGCGTCCAGACGCGATCCAGCGCTGCCGCCAGGTGAATGAACGGCTGCGCGAAGCATGGCCGTGGGCTTGCGGCGAGGAGCAGGGAAGTGACTGACGCCATGCAGCGCAACACCGTCGCGACCGTCATCGTGGCCGGACCGAACGCCAGCCATCTGTTCGACAGGCAGGACGACGGCGCGGTGCGCGATACTGCGCGCAAGCGCTGGGGAGGAAATGCGGCATGGCTGCTCGCGGCCAGTCCCGACGACCTGCTGCGCATCCTGAAGGACGCGCCACGCGACGGCGCGCCGTGCGCGCTGCTGTTGCCGCTGGTGCCCGCGGGCGGCGACGAACTGGCGATGCGCCGGGAATGGCGGGAATGGCAGCGCGCCGTCGCCGGCTGCGCCGTGCTGGGACAGCGGCCCATTCCGGTCTACGCGGCCGTCTATGCGTGCCTCGGGCCGGCGCACGGCGACCCCGTCACGCTGAGCAGCGGGCTGTCCGTCGATCCGCAGGGGCAGGGCCGGGTCAGCTTGCGCCACGCGCTCAACGCGCTGCGCGAAGGCGCGATGCGGCGCCCGCCCGGGGCGGGGACCTTGCACGAACGGCTGGCCCTGTCCTTCGTGGACTGGGCGGCGGAAGCCGCGCTGCTGGCCCTGATGGAAGACATCGCGAACACGCCGCCGCTGTTCCTGGGGGGCGTATTCCTGGTGGACGCGGGTACCACGCTGCCGGACATGGCCGGGTGGATGCGGTGGCTCATCGGACGCACGGGCCTGAGCCCGTCGCTGCCGCCGCCCCGGCACGGCGCCTTGCCTCTGCCGCCGTTGGCCTTCGATGCGCAGCGCCAGGGACCCGGTTGGAATGACAGCGTCCCGCCGCCGCGCTCGCCGCGGGCCCGCGGTCTGCGCGTCGCCGCAATGTTGGGGGCGCTGGCGCTGATCCCGGCCTTGCTGGCGTGCATGCCGTACCTGCGCGCCAAGGTCGAACTGGACCGCTACGCAGACGGCCTGCGCGCCTACGGGGCCATCGCCCCGGCGCGCATGTTCGACAAGTGCGCGGCGCTGCTGCAGTTGCGCGCCCAGCACGATCACCTGGGCAAAAAACTCGCCGATGACGGCGTCGGATCCTGGATCTATCGCCAGGCTGGCGCACAGCGGATCCAGGCGGCGATGGCGGAAGCGATCGCGGCGTATACGCCGCCGCAGACGGCATTGCGGCTGGACAGCATGGCGGTGTTCGAGAGCGGCAGCGCCACCCTGATCCGCGCCAACGCCGCCCGCCTGCTGGACCCCGCATCGCAGCTGCTGCGCGCGAATCCCGATCTGCACGTGCGGATCGTCGGCCATACCGACGGGACGGGCAGCCCCGAGAGAAACCTCGCATTGTCCCTGGCCCGCGCGCAAGCCGTGCGCGACCAGCTCGTCGCCATGAGCGGCGCGCCCCTGGCCCAGTTCGAGACGGCGGGGCGCGGCGCCTCGCAACCGGTCGACGACAACGCAACCGCGGCCGGCAGAGCCCGCAACCGGCGGGTGGATATCACGCTCACGCCGCTGCCCTCCGCGCATTTCGCGTGCGGCGCAATGGGGGGCGACGCCCCGTCGTCGGGGTGACGGGCATGCGTCGAAGTGGCATTCGCCAACACGGCGGGAGCGGTCCGCGCAAACAAACCTGTCGGACTAGGACAAGTCTGATTCCTTGCACAGAAAGCCTTGCATAAGCTGTGCGCATTCGTACCCCCTCAGCCTGCGTCGGAGAAAACATGGCGGTTTCCAATAGTTCACAGAAGTTCATTTCGCGCAATCGCGCACCCCGGGTCCAGATCGAATACGACGTCGAGATCTACGGATCCGAGCGCAAGGTCGAGCTGCCTTTCGTGATGGGCGTCCTGGCGGACCTGTCGGGCAAGCCGATCGAGGCATTGCCCGCCGTTGGCGAACGCAAGTTCCTCAGCATCGACATCGACAACTTTGATGAGCGCATGAAGGCGATCCAGCCGCGCGTGGCGTTTGCCGCGCCCAACACCCTGACGGGGGACGGCCAGATCATGGTCGACATCACCTTTGAAAGCATGGATGACTTCTCGCCCGCCGCCATTGCGCGCAAGGTCGAGCCGCTGTCCAAGCTGCTGGAAGCGCGCACGCAGCTGGCCAACCTGCAGACCTACATGGACGGCAAGGCGGGCGCCGAGACCCTCATCAATCAAGTCCTGAGCGATCCCGCGCTGCTGCAGACGCTGGCCAAAACGCCCAAGCCGCAAGCCAGGACCGAAGCGCCCGAAGAGGCCGAAGCCGATTAACGGCTCGCCGCAACGCATGTAAGCAACTGGGAAATCAAGAAATGGCAGTCAAGCAAAAAATCGCCGACAACGTCGCTCCCCAACCCGAAGCCGGGCATTCTGACTTCACCAACCTGTTGGCGCGCGAGTTCAAGCCCAAGACCGATCAGGCGCGCGCCGCCGTCGAGCGCGCCGTGCAGACGCTGGCCGAGCAGGCGCTGCAGAATGTCGTGCGCGTGTCCGACGATGCCTACAAGAGCATCGCGGCCATCATTGGTGAAATCGACAGGAAGCTGTCCGAGCAGATCAACCTGGTCCTGCATCATCCGGAGTTCCAGCAGCTGGAAAGCGCCTGGCGCGGACTGCATCACCTGGTCAACAACACCGAGACCGACGAAAAGCTGAAGATCCGGTTCATGGATCTGTCCAAGGAAGACCTGCGCCGCACCATGAAGCGCTACAAGGGGCTGGCGTGGGATCAAAGCCCGATCTTCAAGCAGGTGTATGAAGAAGAGTACGGGCAACTGGGCGGCGAGCCCTACGGCTGCCTGGTGGCCGACTACTACTTCGACCACACGCCGCACGACGTCGATCTGCTGGGGTCGATCGCCAAGGTGGCGGCCGCGTCGCATGCGCCGTTCATCACCGGGGCGGCGCCCTCGGTGCTGCAGATGGACTCGTGGCAAGAGCTGGCCAATCCGCGCGACCTGACCAAGATCTTCACGCAGAACCTCGAATACGCGCCGTGGAATGCGCTGCGCAATTCCGAGGACGCGCGCTACATCGGCCTGGCGATGCCGCGCTTTCTCTCGCGCCTGCCTTATGGCGCCAAGACGAACCCGGTCGACGAGTTCGACTTCGAGGAAGCGACCGACGGCGCCGATCACCGCAAGTATGTGTGGTCCAACGCGGCCTACGCGATGGCGGTGAACATCAACCGCTCGTTCAAGGAATACGGCTGGTGCACGCTGATCCGCGGCGTCGAAAGCGGCGGCGTCGTCGACAACCTGCCTTGCCATACGTTCCCCACGGACGACGGCGGCGTGGACATGAAGTGCCCCACCGAGATCGCCATTTCCGATCGCCGCGAGGCAGAACTCTCCAAGAACGGCTTCATCCCGCTGATTCATCGCAAGAGCACCAACTACGCGGCCTTCATCGGCGCCCAGTCGCTGCAGAAGCCCGCCGAATACTACGACGCCGATGCCACCGCGAACGCCAATCTGTCGGCCCGGCTTCCGTACCTGTTCGCCTGCTCGCGCTTCGCGCATTACCTGAAGTGCATCGTGCGCGACAAGATCGGCTCGTTCAAGGAACGCGACGAGATGCAGTCGTGGCTGAACGAGTGGGTCATGAACTACGTCGACGCCGATCCGGCCAACAGCTCGCAGGAGACCAAGGCGCGCCGCCCGCTGGCGGCGGCCGAAGTCGTGGTCGAGGACGTGGAGGGCAACCCGGGCTACTACCAGGCCAAGTTCTTCCTTCGGCCGCACTTCCAGCTTGAAGGCCTGACCGTATCGCTGCGCCTGGTCGCCAAGCTGCCTACCGTCAAGGCGGCGGCGTAGGCGAATAAAGGTTGAGTGTGGCGGATCTTCCGCCGGAGCAGGCGGCCGGAATGCTCTTCAAAACCGTCCGGCCATTTTCGCAACAACAAATGATGTAAAGGATTTTCAATGGCACACGATATTTTCCTGAAGATCGATGGCATCGAAGGCGAGGCCGAGGACGCAACGCACAAGAATGAAATCGAAGTGCTGAGCTGGTCCTGGGGCGTGTCGCAACAGTCCAACATGCACATGGGGTCGGGCGGCGGCGCGGGCAAGGCCACGGTCGACGATCTGGCATTCGAGCACTACATCGACCGCGCCACGCCGAACCTGGTCCAGTACTGCCTGCTGGGCAAGCACATCAAGCAGGCGCAGCTGGTGGTGCGCAAGTCGGGCGGCAACCCGCTTGAATACCTGAAGCTGACCATGAACGACGTGATGGTCACGCGCGTCAACCCCGAGGGCGTGGCTACCGACGAGTCGCGTCCGCGTGAACGCGTCAGCCTGTCGTTCTCCAGCATGAAGCAGGAATACATCCTGCAAAACGCCCAGGGCGGCAGCGGCGGCGCCGTCACCGCAACCTTCGACATCAAGAAGAACGCGGCCTGAGGCCGGCGCGACGCTTGATTACGGGACGGACGGCGCTTCCTGGGCGCGCGGTTATCCGTCCTTTTTTGTACCGATCATTGCGCCTTTGCGGGCCGTCCCGCGAAGGCGCGCCGGTTCGCCGGCTTGCTGAGCTTATGAACACTACCGAGATTTTCCGCTGTTTGGCCGGTCGTGCGCGGCCATGGGGCGTGCTGGCGTCGGTGCTGCTCGCGATGTCGCTGTCGGCGTGCGCGAGCCAGGGCGATGCGCCCGAAAAGACGGTCAGCCTGGATATCCTGATCGAGGCGGACGCGCGCGTGAACGCCGATGCGCAGGGCCGCCCGGCGCCGATCCAGGTCCGCGTCTTCGAGCTGAAGTCCCGGTCGGTCTTCGAGGAAGCCGACTTCTTTTCGCTGCAGGGCAAGCCGCGCCAGGTGCTGGGCGGCGATTTGGCCGAATCCGACGACCTGGTGCTGCGGCCGGGCGACGCCAAGCGCATCCAGCGCCGCGCTGACCCCGAGACGGTGGCCATCGGCGTGGTGGCCGGCTACCGCGACCTGGGGCGCAGTGTGTGGCGCGCCACCTTCACGATGCCGCCCCGGCAAACCCAAAGCTGGTACAGCTCGTCCAGCCAGACGGTGCGCGTGCGGATCAAGGCCGGCGCCGACACCGTCGCCGTCACGCAAGCGGACTGAGCAATGAGCCTCTACAGCAAAGTCGTCTGGAGCGAGGGCCTGTTCCTCATTCCGCAGTTGTTCCAGCAGCAGGAACGCTACCTGGAGTTCTTCGCGCACAAGCGCGCCGCGCCCGCGGGGCCGTTCTTCTGGGGCTTCTCGCGGTACGAGATCGACCATGAAGCCCTGTCGTTCGGCAAGATTGCCCTGCAAAAGGGGGCGGGCGTGTTTCCCGACGGCACGCCCTTCGACATTCCCGCCCACGAGCATCCGCCGGCGCCGCTGACGGTGCTGCCGGAGCATCTGAACCAGCGCATCTTCCTGGCCGTCCCGCTGCGCCTGCCCGACGTGGACGAAACGATGTTCCGGCCGGATCCGGGATCGATGGCGCGCTACGTGGCATTCGAAAAGGAAATGGCCGACAGCAATGTGATCGGCCAGGGCCCCAAGGAAGTCCAGCTTGCGCACCTGCAGTTGCGGCTGCTGCCCGAGAAGGAACTGACGCAGTCGTGGATCGGCGTGGCGGTGGGGCGCGTCAAGTCTATCCTGGCCGATGGCTCGGTGACCCTGCATGACGGCGACTTCATTCCGCCGGTCAGCGCCTGCGCGGCCAACCCGCTCCTCGTGCAGTGGGGACAGCAGTTGCAGGGGCTGATCAAGTTGCGCGCCGACGCGCTGGCCAGCCGGCTGTCCAGCGGGCAGGGCAGCGTGACCTCGGCCGCGGAAGTGTCGGATTACCTGTTGCTGCAGATCCTGAACCGCTACGACCCGTTGATGGATCACATCTGCCGGGTTGGCGAGACGCCGCCCGAAACCCTGTACACCACGCTGGCGATGCTGGCGGGCGACCTGGCCACCTATGTCCGGCCGCAGTCGCGGCGGCCGCAGCCCGCGCCCGGCTACGACCATGCGCAACTCTATCCCAGCATCCAGCCGCTGGTCGCCGAAGTGCACAGCCTGCTCAATCAGGTGCTGGTGCGCAGCGCGCAGCCCATCGCGCTGGTGGAGCAGGCGCATGGCATCCGCACGGCGACGCTCATGCCGTCGGAACTGCAGGGCTACGCCAACCTGGTGCTTGCCGTCAGCGCGCAGATGGCGCCGGACCAGCTGCTGCAGCAGTTCGTGTCGCAGACCAAGATCTCGCACCCGCACCGCTTGCCCGAGCTGATCCGCTCGCACCTGCCGGGCGTGGGGCTGTCGCCGCTGCCGGTCCCGCCGCGCCAGATTCCGTTCGCCGCGGGCAATGTGTATTTCGAGCTGAGCCGCTCCGGACCGCTATGGGACCAGATCGCGCGGCAAGGCGGGCTGGCCTTGCATATTGCCGGGCATTTTCCCGAACTGAAACTTGAATTGTGGGGAGTTCGAAGCCGATGAATGCGCCCGGATTTGATGTCAGGACGTTCGACCTGCTGACCGGCACGGCCGCGGGCAGGCCGGCAAGCGCGCCGCCTGAGCCGCCCAAGGCGGTGGAGATCGCGCTGGATGACGAGGGGGCGGCGGCCGACCTGGCAAGCCGGCTGGACGCGGTCAAGGCCGCCCACAATCCGCTGCTCGAGGCGGCCGGGCCGCTGCTGCGGTTGCTGGCCTCCATGCCCGACAACCTGCCCGACCAGACCGCCATCCTGGCGCTGCGCCAATTGCTGATGCGCGAGATCGGGCAGTTCCAGAACCTGTGCGACAAGGCGGGGGTGCCCTGGAAGCAGGTGGCCGTGGCGCGCTACTGCCTGTGCACGGCCCTGGACGAGGCCGCCAACCGCAGCGCCTGGGGCGCGGGCGGCGTCTGGGCGGCGCAGGGCCTGCTGATTGCCTTCGAGGGCGAAGTGGATGGCGGGGAAAAGTTCTTCCTGCTCATCGGCCGGATGGCGAGCGATCCGGACGAGTACGCCGGCACGCTGGAGGTCCTGTATCACATTCTGGGCCTCGGATTCGAAGGCCGCTACAGCGTGGTGGCCGATGGCCACCGTCATCTGGAGCAGATCCGGCAGCGCCTGGCGGCCCTGGTGGCGCGGGCGCGCGATTCGGCGACGAGCGAGCTGTCGGTGAACTGGCGCGGCGAGGGCCCGATTTCCGGCGGCGCGCGCCGCGTGTTCCCGGCCTGGCTCAGCGCGTCCCTCGCGTTTCTGGTCTGCGCCGCGGTCTTCGGCTACCTGCTCGACGAGGTCGGCACGCAGCGCGACACCCTGGCGCATCGCATTCTGCAGGTCGGACTGGACCCGCTGCCCCAGGAAAGCGTCGCGACCCCGGCAGTGGCGGCGCAGGCGCCGGCGGCCTCGCGGCTGCGCCTGGCGGAACTGCTGAAAGAAGAGATCGCGCGCGGGCTGGTGAAGCTGCGCGAGGAACCCAAGCGCACGCTCGTCACCTTCCCGGGCGACACGATGTTCGTGTCCGGGCGCAGCGACGTGTACGCCCCGATGGTCGCGGTGCTGGAGCGCGTGGCCGACGAGGTCAAGCGCGTGGACGGCAAGATCGAGGTGGTGGGCTACACGGACAACCAGCCGATCCGCACGCGCCAGTTCCCGGACAACCAGGCGCTGTCGCAGAAGCGGGCCGAGTTCGTCCGCGACATCTTCCTCAAGCGCGGACTGACGCCGCAGCAGGCGGTCGCCGCCGGCCGGGGCGAGCAAAGCCCGCTGGGCGACAACGCAACACCGGAAGGCCGCGCGCAGAACCGTCGCGTCGAACTGTACGTGACCTCGTACTGATGGGCGTGCCGGCCGGCACGCAATGGATGATCAAACAATGAAACGATTGCTGGGCTTTCTGTTTTCATGGCGCTTTGGCGCCATCGTGGTCTGCGTTCTGCTTGCGGCGATGGTCTGGATGGTCGGGCCGATGGTCGACCTGGGCGGACTGCGGCCGCTGGAGGACGTCGTCGTGCGCGTGGCGCTGATCGGCCTGCTGGTCGCGGCGCTGGCGTTCTGGCTGGTCGGCTGGCCGCTGTGGATCGTGTCGATGGCGGCGCTGTGCACGCTGGTCTGGTTTGGCGGACCGATGGCGGCGATCGGGGAACAGCGTCCGCTGGCGGACGCCGGCGTGCGCATCGGCGTGATCGCCGTCATCGTGCTGCTGGCGGCCCTGTACGGGGCCTACCGGCTGTTGCGGCTGTTGCGGACCGACGAGGCGTTGCTGCGCCGCATCCTGGCGCCCAGGAGCGACGAGGCGCAGCGGGATGCGTCCTCGGAGGTGAAGGCCGTGCGGCTGGTGGTGTCCAAGGCGGTGGGGCAGCTCAAGCGCTTGCGCGGCGGGCCGCAGGGCTGGCGCCGCCTGCTCGAAAGCAAGCGCTATCTGTACGACCTGCCCTGGTACATGATCATCGGCACGCCCGGCGCCGGCAAGACCACGGCCATCCTGAATTCGGGGCTGGACTTTCCCATGGCCGAGCAGATGGGCGTGGCCAGCCTGCCCGGCGCGGGCGGCACGGTGAACTGCGACTGGTGGTTTACCAACGACGCGGTCCTGATCGACACGGCCGGCCGATACAGCGACCAGGACGAACAGGGCAATGCCGAGGCCGCGAGCGTGAACGCCGCCGAATGGCAGGGCTTTCTGGGCGCGCTGCGCAAGCACCGCACGCGCGCCCCGATCAACGGCGTGATCCTGGCCGTGAGCGTGGCCGAGCTGCTGGAGCGGCCGGGCGACAACGGCATGCTGGCGTCGATACTGCGCACCCGCCTGGCGGACCTGCGCCAGGCGCTGGGCATCCGCTTTCCCGTCTATGTGCTGGTGACCAAGCTGGATCTGCTGCCGGGCTTTGACGAGTACTTCCAGGCCATGACGGCGGAGGGGCGGTCGCAGGTCTGGGGATTCACCCTGGACTATGCGCGCCGCGAGTCCGATGCGCAGCCGTTCGACCTGCGCGCGCGCTTCGCCAGTGAATTCCAGTTGCTGGAACGGCGTCTGGAAGACGGCCTGAACGCGCGGCTGGTCGAGGAGTACGGCGCGGCCCGGCGCAAGCGCCTGTACCCGTTTCCGCAGGAGTTCCGCAGCCTGGCGGCGGAGCTTTCCGATCTGCTGTCCAAGGTGTTCCTGGATTCGCGCTATGACGATGTGCAGATCCAGCGCATGCTGCGCGGCGTCTATCTGAGCAGCGCCCAGCAGGCCGAACGGGTGGTCAACGCGGACCGGAACTCGCTGTTCGAGCGCCTGCGACGCACGCTGGGCCGGCTGTACGGCGGCGAGGACGTCGCGCTGCTGTCGGGCGGGCGCGAGCCGGCGCTGATGGCGCATCGCAGCTACTTCCTGCGCAACCTGTTCAAGCAGGTCATGATCCCGGAGTCGCACCTGGTGCAGCCCAACCGGAAGTGGATCCTGGCGCAGGGCGCGGCGCGCTGGGGCGTCCATCTCGCGTCGGCGGGCCTGATGGTGTGGCTGGTGAGCGGCATGGTGGCCAGCCGCGCGAACAACGCGCAGTATCTGGGGGCCGTCGGCCAGAAGGCCGACGGGCTGACGCAGCAGGCCAGCGACGTGCCGGCGGGCGTGCTGGATGCACAGGGCGTGCGCCTGCTGACGGACGCCGCGACGCTGGCCCAGGTCGAGGGCCTGGACCTGGACGCGCCGCCGCTGGATTACCGCTATGGCCTGTATGCCGCGCCTCCCGTCGACGCGGCCGCGCAGGCCACCTATGCGCGCATGCTGCGCAAGCATCTGTTGCCCCAGGTGGGAAAGACGCTGGAAGGCGCGTTGCGTACGCAGATTGCGCGCAAGGACGCCGACGGTCTCTATGCGACGCTGGGCCTGTACCTGTCGCTGTACGACACGCGTTATTTCGAGTCCGATGTCCTGATCGAATGGGTGCAGCGGCAGTGGGCGCGCAGCCGCCATGACAGCGAGCGCGAGAAGTCCCAGCTGGCGGTGCACCTGCACTCGCTGTTCGATACCGGCTACGAGCCGCTGACCGAGGCCGAGCGCGACGCCGCCGTGGTCGAGCAGGCCCGCGCGCTGCTGCAGGAGCGTCCCGACGCCACGCGCATGTATGACCGGGCCATGCGTGCGCTGGAGGCCGCGGCGCCGCCGCGTTTCACGCTGCACCAGGTGTTGGGCGCGAGCGATGCCGCCCTGTTCAGCGATCAGGCGGCCGACGGGGACCCGGGCGTGCCCGGGCTCTTCACCTATGCCGGGTACCGCGACGTGTTCCGCAAGCGCGTGGGGGCGTACATCGATACGGTGTGGGCGCGCGAGAGCTGGATGCTCGGGCGCGAAGGCGGCGACGGCTCCGCGCTGTCGGAGGCGCAGGACGCCCGGCGCGCCTGGCGCGACAAGGAGCGCATCGAGCGCGAGGTCTATACGCTGTTCCTGCGCGACTACGCCGCCCGCTGGGAGCGGTACATCGACCAGATCCGGCTGGTCTCCACCGCCGGCGCCGGGGACGGGCCGCTGTCGGTCGACGTGGCCACCCTGCGCGCCCTGGCCGCCGCGAATTCGCCGCTGGCGCGGTTGGGCGTGGCGCTGTCCCGTCAGACGACGCTCTCGTCCGACGTGGATGCCGAGAACCCCGCCGACTCCGCCGCGGCGCAGCTTGCCGCGGAGACGGCCCAGCGCCGTTCCTCGGCCGTGGCGCGCGCCTCCGACGCGCTGACCCGGCTGGCGGCGGACTTCGACCAGGACAAGCTGGCCGAAGAACTGGTCGACAAGCGATTCTCGGCGCTGCGCGAAGTGGTGACGGGATCGCCCAACCCCGGGCGCATCGACCCGGTCAAGCCGGGCGCGCAGATGCAGCAGATCCTGCAGCGCATCAACGAGCAGTACACGCAGATGGCGGTGGCCAGCAGCGCGCTGGCCTCGGCCAGCATGCCGCCGCCGCAGGACGCCAGTGCGGCCTTGTTCCTGACGGCCGAGACGCTGCCCGCGCCGTTTAAGCGCATCCTGGCGGGGCTGTCGCAGCGCGCGGCCAACCAGTTGGGACGCGAGACCGGACTGCTGCTGGCCGAACAGGTCAACGCCGCCGTGGGCGGGATCTGCCGCACGGCCATCTCCGGCAAATTCCCCTTCGCCGAGTCGTCCCAGGAAGTCGATCCGGACGACTTCGTCCAGCTCTTCGGCGCGGGCGGGGTGTTCGACGCGACGTTCCAGCGGTCGCTGGCCATGCACGTGGACACCAGTTCCAGTCCCTGGCGCTACAAGCCGGCCAGCCCCGGCATGCGGCCCATCCAGGGCCCCGATCTGCAGCCCTTCGAGCGCGCCGCCGAGATCCGCAAGGCATTCTTCGACGGCAGCGGCGCCAAGGGCCTGAACTACCGCCTGACGGGCAGCATCGTGTCCGTGGATCCGGCGATCACCGAACTGCTGCTGGATGTGGACGGCGACAGCCTGCGCTACATGCATGGCCCGGTCTCTCCGTTTTCGTTCGCCTGGCCGGGGCCGCGCAGCGGCAGCTACCTGGAGTTGTCGGCCAGGCCGAGGGTTACCGCGGAGTCGTCGGGCGTGCATCTGTCGGGTCCGTGGGCGCCGCTGCGCCTGCTCGATTACGGCCGTGTCACCGCCACGGCCTCGTCCGGAAGGGCGCTGGTGGATTTCGATTTCGACGGGCGTCACGCCGTGCTGGAGATCGGCGGCGGCCGCAAGGGGAATTTCCTGACCGGGTCGCTGTTGCGCGGCTTTCGCTGTCCAGGGGGCGCGTGATGAATCTGCCGCGCCCCGCCTACTGGGGCAAGCTTCCGGCGTATGGCGATTTCCTGCGGCAAGGCGCGCCCCTGGACGTGCAGCAGGCCTGGCGGCAGTGGCTGGAAGGCCCGCTGCGTGAGGCCTGGCTGGCGTCGGGCCTGGCGCAGGCCCATGCCCTGCCGTGGAGCTTCGTGCTGCGGCCGGGATGCCTGCGGTTCTCGGGCGACCGCTATGTGGCGGGGGTGTACGCCCGATCGCAGGACAAGTTCGGCCGGGAACACCCCTTCCTGATGTGGTTCCTGCTGGCGCCGGCGAGCGTGTCGTCGCTGTTGAGCACGCATGACAATCCGCTGTTCTGCCTGGCGCGCCTGCTGCATGGGCATCTGGCCGCGCCGGGCGTCGCTGCGTCGGGCGTTGCTGCGTCGGGCGTTGCTGCATCGGGCGTCGCTGCGTCGGGCGTGACTACGCCGCGCAGGCCGGCCCTGGTGGATCAGATCAACCGGCTCTGGCGGCCCGGCCGCGCCGGCGTCCTGGGCGCCTTGCGGCGCCGCAAGGACGCGCCGGACTTCGCCGCCGCGCGCGGATGGGCCGATGGCTGGCCGTCCGACACCCGCGAGGACGGCCTGGCGGGCGTGCCGCACGCGCCATGGCGCAACTGGCCCGCGACCGTGTTCGAAGACCTGAGCCAGGCCTGGTACTGGCAACAGGATGTGCAAGCCGGGTATGTGAGTTTTTTATCGGTAACGGCCGCTGAACCGGCCGATCTTGCCTGAGGAAGTCAAAGATGGCCATTGCGAGTAATTCAGTTTCGAATCAAGCCCGCACGGTGGAAATCCGGGGGGCGGGCCTGCCGTCGGCGATGGGCCTTCCCATGCTGCGGCTGCAGTCTCTGGACGGCCAGGAGCGCATGGGCGAGTTGTTCAGCTACGAGGTGATCCTGCGCACGCCCAACGACACGCAGGTGCCGCTGTCGGTGTCGGCCAATCTGGACCTGACGGGCATGATCGGCAAGGAGCTGACCGTGTCGGTCCAGCTGTCCGATGGCGGCCGCCGCGAGATCTCCGGCCTGGCCGTGAAGGCCGGGTTCGTGCGCCAGGAAGGCGACCACAACCTCTACCGCGTCACGCTGCGCCCCTGGCTGTGGCTGGCCACGCTGACCACCGACTACAAGATCTTCCAGGACCAGAACGTCGTCCAGATCATCGAGCAGGTGCTGAAGGATTATCCGTACCCGGTCGAGAAGCGGCTGGACATTGAAAAGTACGCGATCCTGCCGGAAAGCGTCACCAACGAGCCGCGCAATTTCCAGGTGCAGTACGGCGAGACGGATTTCGACTTCATCCAGCGGCTGATGGAGGAGTGGGGCATCTACTGGTTCTTCGAGCACACCGAAGGCACCCACAGGCTGGTGTTGTGCGACCACGTCGGAGCCCATCGTCCGCCGGACAGTCCAGCCTATCAGCACATTCCCATGCACGCGCAGGGCGGGCACGTGGACTGCGATGTCTTTCACCAGTTCGGCGTCGATGAACGTCTGTTTCCCGGGCGGGTGGTGGTGGATGATTTCGACTTCACGCGGCCGCGCATGCTGCTGGCCACGTCCAGCCACCAGCCGCGCGAAACGAGCTGGGCCGAAGGGGAAATTTTCGAATGGCCCGGCGACTATACCGACGCCAAGCATGGCGCGCTCATCAGCCGGATTCGCATGGAGGAGCGCCGCGCGCGCGGCGTGCGTTCGCGCGGCTTCGGCAATGTCCGTGGCGTGGCGGTCGGCCAGACCTTCAATCTGACCGGCCATCTGTACGAGAAGGCCAATCGGGAATACCTGGTGCTGGCCTCGAACCTGTCGTTGTCGGAAATTCCGGAAGAGACGGGCACCGGGGTGATCTACGACTGCGCCAATGAAGTGGAAGTGCAGCCGACCGGCGAAGTGTTCCGCATGCCGCGGGTGACGCCCAAGCCGGTCGTCAGCGGCCCGCAGTCGGCCCTGGTCGTGGGACCGGAAGGCAAGGAGGTCTGGACGGACGAATTCGGCCGGGTCAAGGTGCGGTTCCTGTGGGACCGCTACGCGCGCAATGACGCGTCCGATTCCTGCTGGGTGCGCGTCAACCAGGCCTGGGCGGGGTCGAACTTCGGCGGGATGTATATCCCCCGGATCGGGCAGGAGGTGATGGTCGGTTTCATGAACGGCGACCCCGACCGTCCCATCATCCTGGGCGGCCTGTACAACAGCGTGACCCGCCCGCCCTGGGACCTGCCGGCCGAAGCCACCAAGAGCGGCATCAAGACCCGCAGCCTGGAGGGGGGCCGGGAAAACTACAACGGCATCCGCTTCGAGGACAAGCCGGGCCTGGAAGAATTCTACGTGCAGGCCGAACGCGACATGGTGCGGTTGACCAAGGGCGCCGAGATGCACACGGTGGCATTGACCTATGGCCAGGCCGTGGGCATCAACCACTCGACCGCCGTCGGCGGCATGCTCAGCAGCACCGTGGCCGGCACTGCGTCCTACAACGTCGGGCTGGCACACTCCACCCAGGTGGGCGGCCTGTGCGCGCTGAACGTGGGCGGCGCCTATGCGGTCAACGTGGGGGCGGCGGCCAACCTGAACGTGGGGGCGGGCCTGTTGATGAACGCGGGGGCCGCCGTCGCGATCACCTGCGGCAAGGCGGGGATCAACCTGCTGCACGACGGAACGATTGCGCTGATTGGCAACAAGATCTCGATCATCGGCTCGGACGAGGTGGTCGTGCAGGGCAAGCCGCTGCAACTGAATCCGTGCGCCGATGGCGACATCGTCAGTTTCGGCCTGGGCGCGGGCGTGCCGCCGGTGTTCCTGCCGACGATCGAGCTGCCCATCGGAGGGCACGACAAGCACGTGCCGCGGCCCACGACGCCGCCGCCGCCGACACCGCCGGTGACGACACCGCCGGTGACGCCGCCGCAGCCCACGCCGCCGGTGACGACACCGCCGGTGACGACACCGCCGCCCACGCCGCCGGTGACACCACCGCCGCCGACGCCGCCCGTAACGCCGCCGCCGCCGACGCCGCCGGTGACACCACCACCGCCGACACCGCCGGTGACGCCGCCGCCGCCGACGCCGCCGGTGACACCACCGCCGCCGACGCCGCCGGTCACGCCGCCGCCACCGACGCCGCCCGTGACGCCGCCGCCGACGACCAGGCCGCCGGGTCCCACGGAGCTCTCGGCAATGATCGACGGCTAACCCAGACGGCCCGTTCCGTCCGGCCAATGACAGGAGGACTGCATGACTTCGTTTCCCGCGGTACGCGCCGGCGACCTGATCGCCCACGGCGGAAGCATCCTGACCGGATCGCCCGATGTGTTCATCAATAAACTGCCCGCTGCCTTCTGCGGGGCCTCGGCGGTCTGCTGCGGCTTGCACGTGTCGGCGCAGGCGGTCGCTTCCGGCGCGCCGACGGTCTTTATCAATGGACTGAAGGCCGCGCACAAGGCCAGTTGTTCGTCCTGCGGCTCGCCCGCCGCCACGGCGTCCCTCGACGTGTTCATCGGCGTGTGAGCGCAGCGGCATGACGGCAGTGGCGGGGGTGGCGGGGGTCCTGTTGGGCCTTACGGGACGGTTGATCGAGGGCGACGACCTTCCTCGTGCGCCGGACTGGTGGCGACGCCGCGAAAGCGGCGTGTTCCTGCGCAAGCTGCCGGCCAGTGCGCTGGCGGGCCTGGGCCCTGGCGGGGTCGACGTGCGCAGCGGGCAGCTCCTGTGCAATGTTGCGCGGCGCCGCGACGTCGTGCCGGCGGGGCCGTTGGCGCTGGGATTCGACCGCATCTATGACAGCCGGATCGAGGAGGCCGGGTGCCTGGGGCCAAGCTGGCGGACGCGCTGGGACGTGACGCTGCGCGTCCAAGGCGAATCGCTCGTCTACCGGGACGAATGGGGGCGCGCGCTGACGGTGCCGCGGCCGGAACCCGGCACCCAGGTCATTGTTGCCGCGGCTTCGCTCAATCTGGCCTGCCTTGAGGACGGCCAGTATGTGATCGCGGACGCGGGGCCGGCCTGCTTGCGCTTTCTGCCCGCGGACGAAGCGGGCACGTGCCGGCTGGATGCACTGGAGTTCCTGGACGGCAGGCTATTCACGATTGCGCGCGACCCGCGCGGCGCCATCCGGTCTGTCAGCAATGAGCGCGGCGCGGGACTGTGGTTCGACCTGGACGACGCGGGCAGGATACGCGCCGTCGCGCGCGGTCCCCAATCGGAACCCTGCGCGGCGTATGCCTACGGGACCGACGGACGCTTGTCGCGGGTGGAATCGTCCCGCGGCAAGCCGATAGGCCGGTACGGCTACCAGGATGGCCTGCTTGCCGACATCGCCGAGGCGGCCGGGGAGCGGTCGATCCGTTGGCTCGGGTCGGACGCGGGACCGCAGGTGGCCGGATTGCGCCTGCCGGGGGGGCGGATGTGGCTGGTGCGACGCGAGCCGCAGGCCCGGCGCGTCAGGATGCAGGCCTCGGACGGCGCCGAATTGCACTGGCATTTCGATGCGCAAGGGCGGGTCGTGGCCTACCGCGATGCCCAGGGGGCCGTCTACAAGGCGCACTACGACAAGGGCTCGCGGCTCGCGCGCGTGGACGCGCCCGACGGGGCATTCGAATTCGAGTACGACGGCTTTGGCCGCGTGGTCCGAGAGACGGCGCCCCATGGACGGGTGCGGCGCGTGGGTTACGCCTTTTCCACGTCGATTCCCCTCATGCTGTCGCGCGAGGGCGCGCGGAACTGGTTCTGGCTGCGCGATCCCCACCTGCGCCCGCAGCAGCGGCGCGCGCCGGGGGGCGTCATCACGGACTATGAATATGACCCGGAAACCGGCGCACGGCGGGTGGTGCGCCAGAACGGCGTCGCAACCCGCCATGGGCATGACGACGCGGGCAGGCTGCTGGTGCGTGAAGGCGCGGACGGCGCGCAGTTCCGGTACGCCTGGACCGATGATGGCCAACTGCGCGCACGGGGCGGGCCCGGCCATCCGCTGGAAGTGCGGGAGCGGGACGACGTCGGCAATCTCAAGGTGCGCGTCGGCGACGGCACGCGGGCGCGGCTGGCCGTGTATGACGCCGGGGGACGCCTGGTCTCGCTGGCCAATGCCGCGGGGCATGCGCGCCATTGGCGCTATGACGCGCAAGGGGCGCTGGCGCAGCTCACGGACGAAGAGGGCGCCACCACGCGTCATGCCCGGGATGCGACAGGCCATGGTCTCGAGGTGCAAGGGCCGGGCGGCGGCACGCAGCGCTGGATCATGGACGCGGGGCGCCGCGCGTGGGCGCGGCGCGATGCGGACGGGGTGACCATCGAACGCCGCCTGGATGTTTCGGGCCGCGTCACGAAACAGGCGGACATCGCCGGCGCGATGCGCGCCGACACCGAGTTCGGCTACGACGCGCAGGGACGCCTGGCCAGCCGCGAGCGCGCGGGCCTGCGCTGGGCGTTCGAGCACGATGACCACGGCCGGCTGGCCGAGGTCCGCGCAGAAGGCGATGGGGGGACATCCCGCCTGGTGTTCGCCTACGACGCCCATGGCCGCGTGGTCGGGGAAACCGGCGAGCGCGGCACGCTGCAGCGGCATATCGACGACCAGGGCCACGTGGCCGCGTACCGGCTGCCTTGCGGCCTGGCCCTGTACGCGGCGCGCGACGCCGGGCAGCGGGCCGTGCAACTGAGCTATGCGCTGGATGGAGAGACCGTGACGTTGACCACGCTGGTCTACGACGGCGCGGGCCGCGAGACGATGCGCATTGCCGGCGGCATGCAGCGCGACATCGTCATCGACGAGACGGCGGGGACGCGGTCGGAGACGTCGGCGCGGGTGGTCGGCGGCTTCACGCGGATCGACGTTCTCGATCGGAGCGAACGGCGGGACGCGGCGGGGCGGCTGGTCGAAGAGTCGGACGCGCTGGGGCGCCGGCTCTACGACTACGACCGGCGTGGCCAATTGGTCCGCAGCCTGGGCGAGGCCGGCATGGTCTACACCACCTGGGATGCGGGCGGCAACGTCATTGCGTTGGACAGCGCGGGGTGGGCGCCGCCCAGCCCCGCGCCCGACCATCGTCCCGCCCGGGTCGGCCGGCACGTGCTGGCGTACGACCCCTGGGGGCGGGTGCTGCGACGCGACGGCCCCCTGTCCCGCGCGTCATTCGAGTGGGACGCGGCAGGCCGGCTGATCCAGGCCCGGGAGAACGGCGTGGCCGTCGCGTATGCGTACGACGCGGCCGGCCGGCTGGCCGCGCGGCGTCTCGCGCAGGCGGGCGATGCCTGGACCCATCGTTTCGTGTGGGACGGGCTGCGCCTGATGCAGGAGCGCACCCCGTTGCTGCGCGTCACCTACCTCTATGCGCCGGCGCGTCCGGGCTGCCTGTCCTATGCCCCGGTCGCCCGGCTGATCCAGCGGCGGCCCCACAAAGCGGCCGGCTGGGCCGCGGCGCAGGCGCAATATCTGTATGTGGACGCGGCGGGCCGGGTGCGCGCGGTCCTGGACGGCGACGGGAGCGTCGCCTGGCTTGGCGGCATACGGGCCTGGGGCGAACGGATCGGCCCACCCGTGGTGGACACGCCCGCGCCGCCGGGCTTTGCCGGCCATTGGATGGACCCGGACGTGTCGATCTGCTGGAATGGCCGTCGCTTTTATGACCCGCTCACCGCCCGCTACCTGAGTCCGGACCGCGACGCGCCGCCCGGGGTCAGCCCGTATCGCTACGTGGGCGCGCCCGCGATGCAGGCCAACCCCACCGGCCTGGCGGTGGGCGCGCCGGGTGTCGGCGCGCGCGCGGGGATCACGATTCCGGAGCGCGCGCCGATCCTGTGGGCCGGCGCGCTGCCGCCCGCCGCGCGCATTCCGTAGCCGGGCGGGCGCGCGGCCGCCCCTTACCCCACGGCGCTCGTGAATGCCTTCAAGGTTTCGCCGTGCGCATCGCGCAGCACGATGCGAAACGCGGCGGGCTTTACGCCCAGGTCGCTCATGAACGCCAGGTCGCGGTCGAACCATTCGCCATGGCAGTGCTGCCGCGCGGCCTCGATGTCGGCGTCGTCTTCGTGCAGCACGGTGCCGTCGTCGCGCAGCGCCTGTACGGTGCAGCGCGTGGCGCGTGGACAGGCGGCGACGTCGATGGACGTGTGATGGGCGACCACCCGCACGTCGTTCGAACGGCGCAGCGTGGCGCGATCCAGCGTCGCGCCGGGCCTCACGGCGCCAAGGTCGGGAGGCGCGTGCGCCAGCACCTCCGGCTGCACGGCGCGGTCGCGAAAACTGATGCCGGCGTAGACCTCGTAGTCCGCCAGCGATCTTGCCGTGCCGAAGCCGTAGGCGCTGCCGCGCGGATCGTGCTTGGACAGTTCCGTATCCCCGGCCTCTGGTTCCATGCCGAACAGCACGCGGTTGCGGGCCATCGAAAGGTCATTGCGCTCGCCCCAGGTGAGGCGGATCCGTCCGTCGTCGCGCGCCGTCTTGTCGTGGTCGTCCCATATCTTGCGCCGGCCGTCGCGCACGTACTCGTGCCAGGCAAGGGTGCGGTGCGGGTGGTACAGGTCATAGCCGTGCGTGAAGGCGCGCACGGCGATGGAGATTTCCTCGCCGTGGAAAAAGTAGTCCGGGTCGTGCTGGACTTCCCGCGCGAATGCGCCATCGGCAAAGGCAAAGTGCCCGCTGTAGAAGCGTGCGGGGACCGGTTCGTGCAGCGTCCGCCAGTTGGGCAGCGTGAACGACCGGAACAGGATCGGACCCCCCCGGCTGAACCTGTCGAAGCGCATGCCGAGCGCGGGCTCCTCTTTCTTGATGAAAGGCGTGTCGGGCGCAGGGGGGGTGTAGAACGACAGATAGGCGGTGAGCAGCGGCTTGGGGCTGCGCGGCCGAAGTTGTTCCAGCATGCCGATCACCGCGGTATCCCAATCGGCCACGAAGCGGTGATGCGAATCCAGTTGCAGCGTATAGGCTTCGTCGCGGTATCGCTGCTGGATCTGGTTGCGCGCCCAGCAGGCGCCCTGCGACTGTTCATGGGGCACGTCGATCAGCTCGATGCGCGCACCCCCGAACGTAAACGTATGCAGGTTGAACGGCGACCCGGGTTGCAGCTCCCACTGCAGGAATTGCTGGCTAAGGAAGATGCCCACATGTTCGTCGGGCCCGTGCTGCCAGCAGACCACGATGCGAAGGCGGTCCGGAAACGCCGCGCTGCCGATCAGGTCGCGCAGCGTGGGGATGAGTTCCGGATCCCGGTAGCTGGCGATCTGGACGAAGATGGTGGAAGTCGTCTGGCTCATGCGGGTGCGGGGGGTGGGGGTCAGAGGAAAGTCAGGGTGACGACCGCCTGGGCGTCGATCGTGCCGGGGACGGCGGCCGCGGCGCCGACCCGCAGCACGGAGGCTTCCAGATTGAAGGCGGTGCTGTAGCCCGGCGAGCTCTGGGTCAGCACGCTGGTGGGAATCTGCGGCTTGAGCACCACCTGCGTGGCGGCGTCACGCAGCCGGATCGCCAGGCCGGAAGCCGTGCCGTCGTTCTTGATGAAATCGCTGACGATCGGGTCGGGCTGCGCCGCCAGCGTCGCCGACACCGTGTTGGGCGGGGTGGGGCCATCGCAGGCCACGTTGATCGTCACCGGCTGGGTCGGGCCGCTGATCGCGGACACCTCGCTCGGACCGAACTGGCCAAAATCCACCAGCAAAGGCTTATCGCCGGTGACCTGGCAATGCGGCAGCACGCGCAGGGTGACCGGGTTGGCCAGCACCTTGAGGGCGGTGACGCCGTCGAGGCCGCCTGCAATGCGCGCCACCTGTCCCAGATTGAGGGTCGATATGCTTTGCATGGGGCCGGTCTTGACGAGTTCGATCAGGAAGATGTTGCCGGCCGGGATGGCGGGATACTCGGTTCGGTCCGCGGTCCAATTGTTGGTGTACGGAAGCTGCGTCGACGTACCGCTGGCGCGCTTGTAGTAGACGCGGTAGCCGATCCCGTCCACACCCGTAGGCTGGATGTCCGTGCCGTTATCGGGGGTCAGCTCGAACCGGATCGTCCCGACGTTGTCGTCACAACGCAGGATGTAGGTGTGTCCCGCTGGCGCCGATTCGCCGGTCGCGATGGTGTCGCCGACAGGGAGCGTCGCCTCGACGTCGATGAGACCGGTTCCGAACGTGACTACATGTTCGGCGTTGTAGTCGATCACACCGGGGGTCGGATTCTCCATGGTCAGCCAATTGTCATAGTCTCCGGGAACGATCTTCCGGCAATCGGCGTGGGCGTTCTGGAACTGGAACAGCGCCGCCAGGGCAACTGCCGCGCATATGCGTTTCATGGGTCTTACTCCTGTTTCGACATCATTCGAGAGGGCACGTGGATCAATCCTGCGGGGCGTCCCATTGCTCCAGCAGCTCGGCCGGAACCATGCGATGCAGCTCGGCATAGCGCCGTCCGACCATGCGTTCGGCCTGCTTGAGCAATACGCTGACCGGGCTGCTGGGTTCGTGGAACTCAAACCACTGGCGGGCGCTGCGCAGCGTTTCAAGCATGTCCCAGCGGGTGACGGCCGCGCCGGGGAGCGCCGGGGCCGGCGCGGCCGGGTCCAAGGGCAGCGCGGCGCCGGGCGGCGCGGCGCCGGGCGCGGACGGTTCGGACGGCGCCGGGGCCGCGGCCAGCCCGGTCTGCACCGGCGGCGCGGCCGTCGGCGCGTGGAACGGCTGCAGCAGTTGGACCAGCACGCCCAGGTCCGGCCGGGCGCCGTCCAGGTGCTGCGCGGCCCAGTCCTGGATGCGGCCGAGCGCGGCAAAGGCCCTCGACAGGGCCGTGACCACGGGATCGCGCCGGTCGTGCAGGTCGGACACGAGCCGCGTCGCGGCCTCCGGCGAGAGCGCATCCTTGGCGCGGGTCCTGGCCAGTGCGCGCTCGATGTCGCGGACCCTCAGCGGCGTGCCCATGCTCTTGGGCAGGCCGATGTCGCGCACGTCCGCCGCCAGGCCGTCCGGGTCCGCCAGCGCGGCCAGGACGTTGGAAACGATGAGCGGATCAGGTTCGCCATCGAGCAGGGGAACGGGATTGAGCGCGCCGGGATAGCGGCGCAGCATGGCGTCGATCAGCGCAAGCGCCGCGCGCAATCCCGCCGCGCCGGCCTGCCGCACGCGGCAGCGCGCCAGGACGATCAGCAGGCGCAGATCCTTGCTGCGTGCCAGCAGCGCGCGGCAGTCGCGTTCGGCGTCCGCCCAGTTGATGGCGGGCGCGGCGTCGACGAAATCGCCGTACTGCGCGTCGCCGCGCGGCGCGACGTTGGCGTGCAGGACCACGAAGTCGGGGTCGTATTCGAGGTCCGGGCCGCAGGGCAACGGGCCTTCCAGCGGCTGCAGGAGGTCGGAATCGGGGCCGAGGTCGGCGGGAGTGGCGGTGTCCATGGCGTTGCGCTCGTTCAGGGGGCCTTGGGGTCGCGGTAGTGCTCGGGCTCGAACACCATGCCGGTCACGGGCGCGTCGGTCGGCGCTTCGCCGAGCCAGGTGGAGTACCCGAGGCGATGGTCGGAATTGGCGCGCGCGCACGGCGCCGCCCGCGGCTTGATGAGCAGTTGCAGTTCCCAGTCGAATTCGTAGCCGACAAAGGTGCGCACCCAGTCCACCAGCGTGGGCAGGTCGTCGCCGTGCGGCGTCAGGCGCAGGTATTGCTCCAGGGTCAGCGGTCCCATTACCAGGCGGAAGCGGTGCTGGCAGTCGGGAATGGAGTGCCCCAGCGTGGCCTGCCCGCCCAGGATGGCGGCGGGCGACGGCACGCCCAGGATGCCGCGGCCGGCGACGTCCAGCCCAATCCAGTTGGGCATGAATTCCTCGACCTCGACGTCCACGCCGAAATAGAAGGACAAGGCGCGCGCGAGGCCCTCGGGATTGCGGGCTTCGCGCACCAGATGCGAGGCCGCGGCGTAGCGGGCATGGGTGGCCGGGTGCAGCGCGGCGCTGTCGCGGGGATCGTCCCCGATCAGGCTGCCGATGTAGAACGTGAACCGCTCTTCGGCCGGGCGGTCCAGCGAGGCGGTCGATTGCCCCGCCGCCCACGCGCGGTAAAAGAGCGACAGGGCGCGATGATGGAAAAGGTCCGCGAAGTCGGTCAGCGTGCGGTCGTGGTGGCTTTCGACCCGCGTGTACGCCTGCTCGGACATGTGCAGCGGCATCGGCCCCTGCGGCCCCCACATGCCCAGGCTGTGCAACTGCACGTGGATGCGGGCGCCGTCGTGCTCGACCGCGGCGACTTCGCTGGGGGCGAACACCAGGCTGGCGCGCTGCCCGATCCGGTGCGATTCCTCGCTGGGCAGCAGGGCGGCGCCGGGGATCGGCGCGTCGGACATCTGCGCGGCCAGCGCGCGCATCAGCCCGAGAAAGCTGGTCTTCCACGGCTGTGCCGGGTCGAACCATTCGCGCAGCGCGGGGGCCGGGGGGGCGGGGTGGGGAAGCGGTTCCATGGCTAGACCACGCTGCGCCCGCCCGGGCGGGGCGCCCATCGGGCCACGTCGCCGCGCTGGATCGAGCGCAACGAGGTTTCGGTGAACACGTTGATCGAGACGTGGCGCGCGATGTACTGCTCGAGGATCAGGCCGAACAGATAGGGGCTGACGCCGGAGAAGCCGGTCTCGTCCACGGTGAGGTCGCAATGGATGCCCCGGCCGTAGACCATCAGCGCGTGGCGCGGCAGGCGGCGCGTCACGCGGGTGACGCGCGAGCCCACCAGGGCATCGATCTGGTTGGAAAGATCGGTCTCGCCGGCGTGCAGGAACAGGCGCAGCATGTTGCGCAGGGCCTGCCCGCCGTCGCTTTCGTTCAGGTCCGCCAGCGGGATGTAGTTGAAGCTCAGCTGGCGGATCAGCCGCCAGGCGGCTTCGCCCTGCGCGTAGGGTTCGCGCGGGATGCTGGGCGGGTGCAGCAGCGACACGCGTTCGATGGGAATCGATTCCCGCATGGACAGGTCGTTGTGGCCGTCGACCGGGATGAGCCGGGGCAGGTCGCGGTTGGTCACCAGCGCATCGACGGACAGGTAGCGGATGTCTGCGCCATAGGGCGCTTCGTACTGGTCCACCAGGGACAGGTACACCTCGGTGCCCACATACAGCGTGCGTGTCCCGTACTTGCGGGCGTTGTCGGACAGGACGCGGCGCTCGCGGTTGACGGAGAAGTAGCGGCCGTTGTTGCCAAGGTCGCTGTGCAGCGTGTGATAAAGCGGATTGAAGACCACCTCGCTGGCGCTCTTGGCCTGCTGGCCGACCACGCGCTGCACCGAGAACACTTCGTAGTCGAGCGGGCGGCTGCGGTCGGGCACGAGGTGGAGTTCGGTCTTGGCGCGGTCGACTTCGACGCGGTCCGTGCGCTTTTCGAAGAGATTGACGATGGGCGTGCAGAACAGCGCGAAGCGGGAGGCGTTGACGTGCGTGGACAGGGCCTGTGGCAGCCGGTCCAGGAGCAGGATGATCTCGGCTTCCTGGCCGTCGGCGGATGCCAGGCCGCGCGCCAGTTGCGTCGCATTGAAGAAGTAGAAGCGCTGGCGGAAGGCGAAGTACTCCTGGATCAGGTTGTTGCCGTGAAAGCCGTTCCAGGTCGTGGGCAGCTGGGCTTGCGCGGCGGTGAGGCCCGCATGGGTGACGGCGCCCTGCGTGATGACGTGGCCGCCGCGATCGTCGTCGGCCCCGCGCACCACCGCGGCCACGCAGCCGACGTGGATCAGTTCAAAGAGATGCGAGGTGATGCGTTCGTCGCCGGTGATGTAGAAGCACAGTTCGTCCAGGCCGCGCAGCTGCGAGAACTTGATGTCGCCGGTGGTGCGCAGGCGGATGCGCAGCGCGCCCTGCAGGTTCTGGCCGGTGGCCAGGTGGCGGCGCATGTCGGGAAGGTCCGGCGGCACGATGGTCAGCGAGGCGCTGGCGATCTCGATCGGCCAGAGCACCACGTCCTGGCTGCTGCGGAATTCGCACGCGGTCTGCTCGCCGGGGGTGATGCCCGAGCGAAAGACGCTGTGCCGGGGCACGCGCACGCCGCGGCTGAAGTCGCCCTCGCGGGTGGCGGGGTGCAGCCGGGCCACGCTCATCGACGGCGTGGGCGCCACGTAATTGGGATAGACGACTTCAAGCAGCCGCTGCGTGAAGCGCGGAAACTCCGCGTCCAGCTTGAGCTGCACGCGCGCCGCCATGAAGCAGAACGCCTCGATCATGCGTTCGACGTAGGGGTCGGCGACCTCCACGCCCTGCATGCCGAGCCGGCGGGCGACCTTCGGGTGGGCCGCGGCGAATTCGCCGGCGAGTTCGCGCAGGTAGGTCAGTTCGCTGTTGTAGTAGTCGAGCAGCCGGGGATCCATGATCAGAAGCCGCTCCGGCCGTCGACCGACGCATGCGAGGACTCGAGGTCGTACCGGGTTTGGACCAGGAACTCCAGCGGGTAGGGCGACCAGTGCATCAAGGCTTTGATTTCGAGGTGGATGACGTTGTAGGAGCCCGGCTGCGCCGGGGGCAGGACGCGCACCGACAGGGTTTCGGGGATGAGGCGAGGCTCGAAGGCCACGATGGTTTCACGCACCAGCTTTTCGATGCTGGACGCGTTGTGCTGCGCCCGCAGGCTGCCCGATAGCGGCGGCAGGCCGTAGTTCACCGCCGAGCGCGCGGCCTGCGGGTGGCGCGCCGCGTCCAGCGCCGCGCCCAGGTTGCTGGTGTTCAGCAACAGGGCCAGGTCGCGCTGGATGAGGCGCTGCATGGCCGCCGCATCGGGCGCATACGCGTCCGGCCGTTCATGGGGCGAACGGGGATCGTGGTCGCGGAGCCGGTCGAACAGCGAGGGCAGGTAGCGGACCTTGGGAAAGGCTTCACGCGCATTCAACGGACTGCCCCTCGAAGTGCATGCTGAGCACACTGAGCATGGCGATCTCGCCGGTGTCGGTCAGCCAGGTGCGCTGGCCGGCGCCGGTGACCGTGGTGTCGCTTCGGTCGGCCCAGGTGGTGACCGTGGCGAGCTTCTGCGCGTCGGTCTGGTCGCGCAGCAGCGGATAGCGGGTCGGCATGTAGGCGCTGAGCTCGGTCTGGTCGCGCAGGGTGATCTTGCATTGGCGCCAGATCAGGTCGAGCGCGCCCTGCACCGGCGGAAAGGACAGCCGGGCGATCAGGGAGAAGGGAATCCAGCGATAGCCGCCGGAGAACATCAGTTCGCAGTTCGGTCCGAAGCGGGTGTCGGTGTCGGTGATCCAGGCAAAGCCGGCCCCGGGGTTGGCGTGCCCGGGCACTTCCGGCGCGACGTCCAGGGCCTGGCGCCGCAACACGTCCGCGCGGGCGGGATTGCCGGATTCCAGCGCGTGGATGGCCTGCGTGAGCTGCCTGGACCAGTCGGCGGGCTCATCCAGCCATCCGGGTTCCTTGTGGCCTTTCATGACTTCGTCGCGGTAGGCTTCCGCGCGCAGCAGTTCGCGCAGCATCTGGGCCATGCGCAGATGGCTGCTGTTCAGGCTGGCCCAGATCTGAAGCTGCTTGAGGGCGCGCACCCAGTCGCCCTTGAGGCAGAGCAGCTGGAACAGCACCCAGCGCAGGTCGACGTCGGCCGGCTGGCGCTGGATGTTGCCGGTGGCGTCGCCAATGGCGCACTCCAGCGTGCGGCCGCGCAGCAACTGGCGCAGCGAATCGCGGGGATCGGCAGGGGAGGCGGCGGTTTTCAACATGGTTTTCTACGGCTCATTGCGCGGATTCGGAGAGGTCTTGCTGGAAATGGCTGTCGATGGACAGGTCGTGGTGTTCGCGGCGGGCCAGCGAGGCGATCGTCCGGGACGGCGCGCTGGCGCCCGCCTGGTCCGCCAGCAGGCGCAGCACGTCCTGGGCGGGCGGTGGCGCGAACAACTGGGATTCGTCGAAGGCATTCATGTCGGCGAGGATGCTGTCGATGTCGGTGGCCTCGGGCAGCAGGCCCTCCAGCAGCATGCGCGTGGCGGGGGCGGCGGCGGGGGCCTCGAAGGGATCGGGCGGCGGGGGCAGGGTGCTGCCGGGCAGGCCGGGCGCGGGGCTGTGCAAGGCGCGCAGGCCCTGGTGCGTGCCCTGGATGGCCTGGTCGAATTCCGTGGCGAGCGACGCCAGGGGATCGCTGGCGTCCTGCGGCAGCACATCCGGGTCGGCCCCGCGGCGGCTGTGCCGCCGGTCCTCGGGCAGGAAGGGCACGGCGTGCGTGTCCGTGTCGTTCAGGGCGCGCAGGGCGAGCAGCGCGGCCTGGTCGTCCAGGGCGTCGCCCGGCCGGCAGCCGTCCCAGGCTTCCCATTGCAGGGGCGAGTCGGCCTGCACCACCGACAGCCGGGTCAGGCCGATGGTGATGTCGTCGCGGTCGGACAGGGGCCAGCGTTCGCCGGGGCGCATTTCGGCGCCGTTCACGCGGCAGGACAGCGTGGCGCAGGCGTTCTGGATCCAGGCGCGGCGGTCCTCGCCCACGCCGAATACCGAGTGCTCGGTGCCGTCGGCTTCAGCGGCCCGATGGGGGACGAGGGCGCCAGACGCCGCGCGCAGGCACAGGGGCTGCTCGTGCAGGGAGTGCACGCGCATGCCCGGGATCGGGTGGCCGGCGTGGGCGGACATCCAGATTCCCCAGGCGACGGGCGCGGGTTCGGCGGCGGCGGTTTGATTCATGGCGAGGGCGCGAGACGGGGCCTTCCTCCCGCGGGGGAGGGAAAAGTGGGCGATGACGCATGGTAGGAAGGGGCTCGCGCGCCTGCTATCGGCGCTGTCTGATATGTGCAGAAAGACGGACGATTCCCCGGGCGGGGCGCCGCCGGATCACACGCCGCAGGCGTAGATCATGAATTGCCGGAAGGCTTCGGCCGGCTTGGCCATGGCCGCGCGCGGGTGCCACAGCAGGCCGGCCTCCATGGGCGGCACGGCGTCGGTGATGGGCACGGCCTCGATCTTGCGCCCTTCGAGCGACCAGGGGCGGTAGACCATGTCCGACAGCATCGTGATGCCGAAGCCGTGTGCGACCAGCCCGCGCAGCGCTTCCATCGAGCGCGTGCGGAACGCGATGTCGGGCTGCAGGCCGTGCGTCTTCCAGTAGGCCAGGGTGGACCGCTCGCCCTCGTCCATTTCGAGCAGGATGTACGGATAGCGCGCGATGTCGGCGAGGGACGGCGCCGCGGCCTGGGTCAGCGGATGGCCGGATGCCGCCCAGAGTTGGCGGCGGGAGCGCACCAGCACCTGGTGGCCGAAGCGCTCGCGCCGGTCGACGTTGGACAGCAGCGCGACGCCCAGTTCCACGTCGCCGCTGGCCACGGCTTTTTCGATCTCCGGCCGGTCCAGGTCCACCAGATCGAGCACGACGTCCGGATAGCGCCGCCGAAAGCGCGCCAGCAGATCGGGCAGGAAGTACCCCAGCACGGTATAGGACGCCGCGATCCGCACCGAGCCGCGCAGCGCATAGCGCTGGAAGCCCGGTTCGCGCAGGGCATCGTCCAGCGCGTCCAGCACGTCGCGCGCGCGCTGGTGGAAGTTGTGGCCCTCGGGCGTCAGCGTGACCCCGTGCGGGTGGCGGTCGAAGAGGCGCACGCCGAGCTGCGATTCCAGCGCCAGCACCGCGTTGGTGACCGCCGACTGCGACACGTGCTCGTCGGCCGCCGCCATGGAAAACCGCCCGGTACGGGCCGCGGCGGCGAAGTAGCGCAGTTGCCGGAGGGTGACGTCGTTGGCCATGCGTTTTTCAGATACCAGTTAAACGAATATATGAATATACGATGGCAATGGCCCTACCTACACTGCGGAAAACACCCGATTCCCATGCCGCGGATGGCAGGAGCAAGCCCCCCATGAACGTCCCTTTACCCCCCGGTGTGGCCGATACCCATGGCCTGTCGCTGGACGACAAATACGCGCAGCCCACCGGCCGCGTCTACCTCAGCGGCACGCAGGCGCTGGTGCGCCTGCCCCTCATGCAGAAGCAGCGCGATCTGCAGGCGGGCCT
Source organism: Achromobacter sp. NFACC18-2 (assembly GCF_900108985.1). NCBI lineage: Bacteria > Pseudomonadati > Pseudomonadota > Betaproteobacteria > Burkholderiales > Alcaligenaceae > Achromobacter > Achromobacter sp. NFACC18-2. The sequence continues at coordinate 44,459 of NZ_FNYM01000010.1, forward strand.
GAACACGGCGGGCTATGTCTCGGGGTACCGGGGATCGCCGCTGGGCGGGCTGGACCAGGCGCTCTGGAAGGCCAAGGCCCATCTCAAGGCCAACGACGTGGTGTTCCAGCCCGGCCTGAACGAAGACCTGGCGGCCACGGCGGTCTGGGGCTCGCAGCAGCTCAATCTGTTTCCCGGCGCGCAGCGCGACGGCGTCTTCGGCATGTGGTACGGCAAGGGGCCCGGGGTGGACCGGTCGGTCGACGTGCTCAAGCACGCCAACTCGGCGGGCTCGTCCGCGCATGGCGGGGTGCTGATGCTGGCGGGCGACGACCATGCCGCGAAGTCGTCGTCGGTGGCGCACCAGTCGGAACACGTGCTGATCGCCAGCGGCATTCCGGTGCTGTACCCGGCCAACGTGCAGGAATACCTGGACTACGGCCTGCACGGCTGGGCCATGAGCCGCCACACGGGGCTGTGGGTGGCGATGAAATGCGTGACGGATGTCGTGGAATCCAGCGCCTCGGTGGACGTGGACCCGTCGCGCGTGCAAATCGTGCTGCCCCAGGACGGCGTGCCGCCGGGCGGGCTGAACATCCGCTGGCCCGATTCGCCGCTGGCGCAGGAGGCGCGGCTGCTGGACCACAAGTGGTACGCGGCGCTGGCCTACGTGCGGGCCAACCGGCTGAACCGGGTCGTGCTGGACTCGCCGCACGCGCATTTCGGCATCATGACCGCGGGCAAGGCCTATCTGGACGTGCGCCAGGCGCTCAACGACCTGGGCCTGGATGAAGCGGCCTGTGCGCAGGCCGGCATCCGCGTGCTGAAGGTGGGCTGCATCTGGCCGCTGGACGCGCAGGACGCGCGCGAATTCGCGACCGGACTGAAAGAAATCCTGGTCGTCGAGGAAAAGCGCCAGATCCTGGAATACGCGCTCAAGGAAGAGCTCTACAACTGGCGCGACGATGTGCGTCCGCGCGTGTACGGCAAGTTCGACGAACGCGAGAACGGCGGCGGCGAATGGTCCACGCCGCGCGGCGGGTGGCTGCTGCCCGCGCGCTATGAACTGTCGCCCGCGCTGATCGCCCGCGCCATCGCTGCGCGCCTGGAGAAGGCCGACCTTTCGCAGGCCCTGCGCGCCCGCATCGCGGCCCGCCTGGCCGTGATCGACGCCAAGGAGCGCGAGGCCAAGCGTCCCACGCTGGTGGAAGAGCGCAAGCCCTGGTTCTGTTCCGGCTGTCCCCACAACACGTCCACCCGCGTGCCCGAGGGCTCGCGCGCGGTGGCGGGCATCGGCTGCCATTACATGGCGATGTGGATGGACCGCGACACCGACACCTTCAGCCAGATGGGCGGCGAGGGCGTGGCGTGGCTGGGCCAGAAGGACTTCACCGCCGAGCGCCACATCTTCGCCAACCTGGGCGATGGCACGTATTTCCATTCGGGCCTGCTGGCCATCCGCGCGGCGGTCGCGGCGCGCGCCCGCATCACCTACAAGATTCTTTACAACGACGCCGTCGCCATGACCGGCGGGCAACCCGTGGACGGCGTGCTGACCGTGCCGCGGATCGCCGCGCAGATGCTGGCCGAAGGCGTGGTCAAGACAGTGGTCGTGACCGACGAGCCGGACAAGTACACGGGCGCGCAGGCCTTGCCGGCCGGGGTGGACGTCCACCATCGCAAGGCGCTGGACGACGTGCAGCGCGCGCTGCGCGAGATCGAGGGCGCCACGGTGCTCATCTACGACCAGACCTGCGCCACCGAGAAGCGCCGCCGCCGCAAGCGCGGCGAGTATCCCGATCCGCCCCGGCGCGCCTTCATCAACGAGGCGGTCTGTGAAGGCTGCGGCGATTGCTCGGTGCAGTCGAACTGCCTGTCCGTCGAACCGCTGGACACGCCGATGGGGACCAAGCGGCGCATCAACCAGTCGTCCTGCAACAAGGATTTCTCCTGCGTGGAGGGCTTCTGCCCCAGCTTCGTGACGGCCGAGGGCGCGGTCCCGCGCAAGCCCGGCAAGGGCGGCGGCGCACCCGCGCTGCCCGAGGCGCCCCTGCCCGAGCGCGCGGACATCGCGCCGGGCGCGGCCTACCGCGTGGTGGTCGCCGGCGTGGGCGGCACGGGCGTGGTGACGATCGGCGCGCTGCTGGGCGCGGCCGCGCACATCGAAGGCAAGGGCGTGACGGTGCTGGACATGGCGGGGCTGGCGCAGAAGGGCGGTGCGGTGCTGTCCCACGTGCAGCTCGCCAACCGGCCGCAGGACCTGCATGCCACCCGCGTGGCGCTGGGCGAGGCCGACCTGGTCATCGGCTGCGACGCCCTGGTGTCGGCGTCGCCCGAAGTGCTGTCGCGCCTGCGGCCCGAGCATGGCCGCGCCGTGGTGAACAGCAGCGCCGCGCCCACGGCCACGTTCCTGTCGCAGCCGGCCTGGCGCTTTCCCGGCGCGCAGGCGCAGGACGCGCTGACGCAGAGCACAGGCGGCAACTGCGACTTCCTGGAGGCCGGCCCGCTGGCCGAGGCGCTGCTGGGCGACAGCATCTACGCCAACCCGCTGCTGCTGGGCTATGCCTGGCAGAAGGGCGGCCTGCCGCTGTCGCTCGCCAGCCTGCGCCGCGCGATCGAGATCAACGGCGTGTCGGTGGACAAGAACCTGGCCGCGTTCGAGCTGGGCCGGCAGGCGGCGCATCGCGGCGTGGACGCCTTGCGCCCCGCGGCGGCCGAGCGCGTGGTGAGCCTGCCGGAGTCCCTGGATGCCCTGGTCAAGCGGCTCGCGTCGCACGTGCAGGCGTACCAGGACGAGGCCTATGCGCGGCGTTTCCTCGCCGCCGTGGACGCGGTGCGCGCGCGTGAATTCGCGCTCGGGGACAAGCGCGGCGACGTCACCCGCGCCGTCGCGCGCAACCTCGCCAAGCTCATGACCTACAAGGACGAATACGAGGTGGCGCGGCTGCACGCCGATCCCGTGTTCAAGGACCGGCTGCGCGCGCAGTTCGAGGGCGAACCGGGCCGCGATTACCAGGTGCGCTATTACCTGGCGCCGCCCGCGTTCGCGCGCCGCGACGCGCGGGGACGCCTGCAGAAGCGCGCGTACGGATCGTGGATGGAATGGGCGTTTCGCGCGCTGGCGCCCATGAAGCGCCTGCGCGGCACCTGGCTGGACGTGTTCGGCCGGACGGCGGAGCGGCGCATGGAGCGCCAGCTCGCGGCCGACTACTTCGCGCTGGCCGAGGAGTTCGCCCGCACGCTGGACGCCGCCAACCGCGACGCGGCGCTGGAATTGGCCAATGTGCCGGACGCAATCCGCGGGTATGGGCACGTCAAGGAGAAAAGCGTGGAAGCGGCGCGCGTGCGCCAGGCCGCCCTGTGGGAGCGGTATCGCGGGGCCGCGCCGGCGCAACGGGCGGCCTGAGCGCGCGCCGGGGGGCGTGGTGTACGATCCCCCGTCAATGCCGGGCGCTTCCCGCCGCCCGGTCCTGTCCCGCCATGGAAAGCATCCTCCGCAAACTCGACCTGACCTCGCTGCGCCTCTTCGTGGCGGTGTGCCAGGAAAACAGCATCGCGCGGGCCGCCGAGCGCGAGTTCATCGCGCCGTCCGCCGTCAGCCGGCGCATCGCCGACATGGAATCGCTGATCGGCCTGCCGCTGATCGCCCGGCACACCCGTGGCGTGACGGTGACGCCAGCCGGGCAGACCGTGCTGCGCCACGCGCGGCAGATCATCGGCGACGTCGAGGCCATGGGGGCGGAGCTGTCGCGGTTCTACGAAGGCGTGAAGGGACGCGTGCGCGTGGTGGCCAATCTGTCGGCCATCGTGCAGTTCCTGCCCGAGGACGTGGCCGCGTTCCAGCGCCTTTTTCCGGATGTGGACATCGACCTGGAAGAGCAGCACAGCCCCGACGTCCTGCGCCTGGTGCGCGAGCGCGCCGCGGATTTCGGCATCTGCAACCGGATCGCGGGCGCGGACGGGCTGACGCTGCTGCCGTACCGCCGCGACCGGCTTGCCGTGATGCTGCCGTCCGGCCATCCCAAGGCGGCCGCGCGCCAGCTCAGCCTGGCGGACATTGCCGAGGAAACCTTCGTGGGCCTGCGCGAGAACAGCGCGCTGACGCAGCTGCTGGCCGCACGGGCCGCGGCGCTGGGCAGGACGTTGTCGGTCAAGATCCGCGTGGCGAGCCTGGACGCGCTGTGCCGCATGGCGCACGCCGGCCTGGGCATCGCCGTCATGCCGCAGCAGGTGGCCGAACTGTACCTGCAGGCGCTGGATGTGGTGGTGCGGCCGTTGTCGGACGACTGGGCGCGGCGCGAGCTCTGCATCGTGTTTCCCGGCCAGGCGCAGCTGCCGGCCACCGCGGGCACCCTCGTCAAGTTCCTGGCGCAGCAGGGCTGACCCGCGCCGCCCCGCCGCCGTCGCCATTCGCGATGGCGGGACTGCCGAGATGACACTTCGGCATTGTCCGCGGTCTTCGTATAGTCAAGGCGCGTTCATCGCCGGTACGGGGCATCCAGACCCCGCTGCGTCCTATACGGAGACACCATGACCCCCACCAGAATCCTTGCGGGCTGTGCGCTCGCCCTTGGCGCCCTGTGCGCGGCGTCGACCGCCGCGGCGGCCGGCTATCCGGACCGTCCCATCCGGCTGATCGTGCCCACCTCGCCCGGCTCGACCGCCGACGTGGTGGCGCGCGTGGTGGCCGAGAACCTGGGCAAGGCGCTGGCCCAGCCCCTGATCGTCGAAAACCTCGCGGGCGCGGCCGGCATTCCCGGCACGCGCCAGCTCGTGTCGGCCAAGCCGGACGGCTACACGCTGGGCATCGTGTCGTCCAACCACGCCATCAATCCCAGCCTGTACAAGAGCCTGCCCTACGACACCGTCCGGGACATCACGCCCATCTCCGTCATCGGCACCACGCCGCTGGTGGTCGTGGTGGGGGAAAACTCGCCGTACAAGACGATGGGCGACCTGCTGAAGGCCGCCCGCGAGCAACCCGGCAAGATCAACTACGGCTCGTCGGGCACGGGCAGCGTCCTGCATCTGGCGGGCGAGCTGCTCAAGTCCAAGGCGGGCGTGGACATGATGCATATCCCGTACAAGGGCGGCAATGCCCTGATCACCGATGTGATGTCGGGACAGATCCAGGTCGCCTTCCTGGCGACCCCCTCGGTGCTGGCGCAGGTGCAGGCCGGCAAGCTGCGGGCGCTGGCCGTCAGCACGCCCGGGCGCCTGGCGGTCCTGCCGGACGTGCCGACGCTGGACGAGGCCGGCGTAAACGGCTATTCGTACGACGCCTGGATTGCGCTGATCGGGCCGGCCGGGCTGCCCGCCGACATCGTGCAAAAACTGCAGGCCGCGACCCGCCAGACCATGCAGTCGGCCCCGGTGCTCAAGGCGCTGTCGCCGCAGGGCTTCGTGGCGCAGGGCACCAGCGCCAGCGAGGCCGCCCAGACGCTCGCTGCGGAACTCACCAAGAGCCAGGCGCTGGTCAAGGCGGCTGGCGTCACCATCGAATGACCGTATCGCCATGACTGCCGCCACCATCCTCGACGCCCCGGCCCGCCTGCTCTTTCTGTCGCAAGATCCGGCGCGCGTGGCCGCGCAGCTCGACGGCGCGGCGCTGTCGCAGGAAGCGGCCGCGCCGCTGCGCGACGACATCTCCACCGACGAGATCACGCCGGTGCCGATCCTGACGCACTTCGACGAGAAGCTGGGCCGCTACCCGTACACCGGCTTTCGGGCGGACGGCGCGTTGCCCATCGGCATCGATGCGGTCCGGCAGGCGGGCATCAACGTGGTCGTCGCGGGCAAGCGCTACGGCAAAGGCTCCTCGCGCGAGCACAGCCCGATGGCCGAGAAGTCGGCCGGCGTGCGGCTGGTCATCGCGGAAAGCTTCGAGCGCATCTATCGCCAGAACGCCGACAACATCGGGCTCTACACCAGCACCGACATGGGCCTCGCGGCGCGCCTGCAACGGGGCGAGCGCATCACGGTCGACGAGATCGTCGCGGGCCGTGACGCGCTGGCCGCGGCCATCGTCAGGGCGGGCGGGCTGCTGGCCTTCGGACAGGCGCAGTTGCGCGACGTTGCGCCCGCGGCCGGCCGGGAAGGGCCGGCGCCGCGCACGCTGTTCGAAAAAATCGTGCTGCGCCATCTCTTGCAGACGCCTGCGACGGCGACCGACCCGGTGCAGGGCGCGGGCGTCTTCATCCGCGCGGACTGGCGCTTCATCCATGAGTACTACACCGGCATGGCCGCCCATATGCTGCATGCGCGGTTCGGCCGGCCCCTGCGGCTGGTGGACCCGGAACGGATCGTGGTGTTCGAGGACCACACCTCGTACGTCGAGGAAAGCCCGAACCACGTGCGCGCGGGCATCGTCCCCAACGTGCGCGCCATGTGCCAGGCGCAGCGCGACTTTGCCGACGCCTATGCGCTGCGCCAGCACCGCACGCTGACCGAGGCCGAGGCGGCGCGCGACGGTGGCGCCAACGTGGCCGGCATCTCGCACGCCATGATGGCCGAGCACTACGCGCTGCCGGGACAGGTCGTGGTGGGCACGGACTCGCACACGCCGCACAGCGGCGCGCTGGGCTGCGTGGCCTTCGGCGTGGGCACGACCGACATGGCCAATGCCTTCGTCACGGGCGCCGTCCGGCTGACGCTGCCGGCCAGCCTGCGCATCGAGCTGGACGGCGCGCCGCCGCCCGGCGTCACGGCCAAGGACATCGTGCTGCACCTGCTGGCCCTGCCGGAAATCCGCGCGGGCGCGGGCGTGGGCAAGGTGTTCGAGTTTGCGGGCGCGGCCATCGCCCGGCTGTCCATCGACGAGCGCGCCACGCTGACCAACATGACCGCCGAGCTGGGCGGGCTGACGGGCATCGTCGCGCCGGATGCCGAGACCGCGCGCTTCCTGCGCGAACGCCGCGGCGTGGACGCCGGCATCGAACCGTGGATGCGCAGCGATCCGGGCGCCGAATACGCGGCCATCCTGCGCGTGGACTGCGCGGCGCTGTCGCCGCTGGTGGCCGCGCCGGGCGATCCGGGCAACGGCGTGCCCCTGTCGACGTTGACGGCGCGGCCGCGCATCGACATCGCCTATGGCGGCTCCTGTACCGCCGGCAAGCGCGAGGACTTCGATCACTACCATCAGGTCCTGGCCTGGGCGGTGGCGCGCGGGCTGACGCTGCCCGAGGGCGTGACGCTGTTCCTGCAGTACGGCACGACCGCGGTGCGGGACTACTGCGTGGCACGGGGCTACGACAAGACCTTTGCCGCGGTGGGCGCGCGCATCCTGCAGCCGTCGTGCGGCGCCTGCGCCAACTGCGGACCCGGATCGTCCACCGACGCCTTCCAGGTGACGATCAGCGCCATCAACCGCAATTTCCCGGGCCGGTCGGGGCCAGGCAGCGTCTGGCTGGCCAGTCCGCCCACGGTCATGGCCAGCGCGCTGGCGGGGGAACTGGTGTCCTTCGCGGAATTGCAGGCGCGCCACGCGGCCGATTGAAATTCGACTCCTGGCCGCCCGCCTCGCACGGGCCCGCCGTCCGGCTACTAGGGTTCCCCCCACTTCGCCGGCGGCGAAGCCCTGCTTAATCAATCCTTAATTGGCAGCCCTTCGCGCCTGCGTCAGAGTGCGCAACAGAGAAAACGGCCGCCAGATGCCGTTTCCGGCCGAGCGCCCCGATCGCGCGCGCTGCGGCCTGCCGCAAGGCGCCCTTGCACGGGAAACACCCTGTCGACGATGTGAACCCGGGACACACCGGGAGCTTGCTGACTGGCCGCGCCGCCATGGCTGCGGCTTCCCCCTGTTGGTCCGAGGAGACAACAATGAGCAAGAGCTGGAAAGCAATGGTTGGGGCGGTGGCGGTGATGGCGGGCGGATGGGCGCAAGCCGCCGACGCGCCGCCCACCGACGTGAAGCTGATGCAGCTGTCGGTGGGCAAGATCGAGCTGGACAAGGGCTTCATGACCGCCATGGTCGACGTAGGCACCAAGATCAAGATTCCGGTGCCCGCCTACGTGATCCAGCACCCGCGCGGCCTGGTGCTGTTCGACACCGGCATGAACCAGGCCACGGCGGACGGCAATTGCGCCAACTACTGGGGACAGGGCCTGTGCGGCGCCTTTAATTCCATCCAGGGCCGCGACGAGGTCATCGACCGCCAGCTCAAGGCCGCGGGCTTTGACGTGAGCGACGTGAAGTACGTCGTCTACTCGCACTTCCACCTGGACCACGCCGGCAATATCAAGATGTTCCCCAAGGCCAAGCACGTGGTGCAGAAGGCCGAATTGCGCGCCGCCTGGTGGCCCGAGAAATTCCAGCGCGCCGCCTACGTGATGAAGGACTTCGACACCACGCGCGACTACGACTTCATCCAGGTGGAAGGGGACTTCGACCTGTTCGGCGACGGCACCATCGTGCTGCTGGACACCAAGGGCCACACGCAGGGCCACCAGTCCCTGCAGGTGAAGCTGCCCAAGACCGGCACCGTGCTGCTGGCGGCGGACGCCATCTACACCGGCGAGAACGAGGCGGGCGTGATCCCCGGCATCACCTGGAACACGGCGGCGTCCATGCAGGCCATCGACCGCCTCAAGCAGATCCGCGACGCGCGCCAGGGCCAGCTCTGGTACAGCCACGACGCGGAGCAGCACGCGCAGAACGCCAAGACCAAAGTCTTCGACTGAGCGCGCGCCATGGAGCCCGCCGTCGCCTTGCACCAGGTCTGCAAGTCGTTCGGGCCGCGCCAGGTCCTGGATTCCCTCAGCCTGTCCGTCAGGCCGGGGGAGATCCTGGGCCTGCTGGGACCGAACGGCAGCGGCAAGACCACCACGCTGCGCCTGATGGCGGGCTTTTACACGCCCGACAGCGGGCGCATCACCATCCGCGGCCGCGCGCCCGCGCCGGGCCGGGGCAATGCCGATATCGGCTATCTGCCCGAGCGCGCGCCGCTGTATGACGCCCTGACGGTGACGCAATACCTGGAGTTCGGCGCCGGGGTCAAGGTGCAGGGCGGCGCCCGCGCGCGCCGCCTGGCCATCGAGCGCGCCATCGACGGCTTCGATCTGCAGGGCGTGGCGCGCTCGGTGATCGGGCGGTTGTCCAAGGGGCAGCGCCAGCGCGTGGGACTGGCGCAGGCCGTGCTGAACGACCCGCCGGTGCTGCTGCTGGACGAGGCCACCAACGGCCTGGATCCGGTGCAGATCGTCGAGGCGCGCGCGATGATCCGGCGCTGCGCCGAAGGCCGGGCGGTGGTGTTCAGCAGCCACCTGATGCAGGAAGTGGAGGCGCTGTGTTCGCGCATCGCCATCCTGCGCGAGGGCCGGCTGGTGCAGGACCAGGCGCTGGGCGAATCGCGCACGGCGCTGCACCTGCAGCTTGCCCTGCCCACGGCCCGGCACGGCGCGTTGCACGCGGCCCTGTCCGCCTGCCCGGGCGTCAAGACCGTGGACATTTCCCTGCTGGATGGCGGCCACAGCAAGTGGCGCATCGCCTGGGACTCCCCGGCCGCCGGCGCGGCCGCGTGCGACGCGGCGATGCGCGTGGCGCTGGCCCACGCCGAGCTGCGCGCCGTGCTGCCGGCGCAGGAAGCCGTCGAGGCCCGCCTGCTGGCGGCGCTGGCGCCCAACGATCCCCCGCTACGGAGACGCGCATGAAGGGTTTCGCGGCCTTGTACCGCAAGGAATTGCGCACCGACTTCGGCTCGCCCGTCGCGCTGGCCGTCGTCGCGGTGTTCTGGGCCCTGTCGGGCTACCTGTTCAGCTTCAACCTGTTCTTCGTCAGCACCGGCCAGATGGTGACGGCGTTCCACAACATGACCATCCTGCTGATCCTGGTGATGCCGCTGGTCAGCATGCGGGCGTTTGCCGAAGAGGCGCGGCAGGGCACGCTGGAACTGTTGCTGACCCTGCCGTTGTCGGACTTCACGCTGGTCGCGGCCAAGTACGCGGCCGGGCTGACCATGCTGGCGCTGATGCTGGCGGGCACCATGTCGGCGGTGCTGCCGCTGGCCTGGTACGGCGAGCCGGACTACGGCCCCATCGTGGGCGGCTACATCGGGGTCTTCCTGTACGGCGCGCTGTTCCTGGCGATCGGCATCGCCGTGTCCAGCGCCTGCGCGAACCAGATCGTGGCCGCCAGCGCCACCTGGGGCATTCTGGTGCTGCTGTGGTTCATCGACTACCCGGCCGCGCTGGACGCGTTTCCGGCGCTGTCGCCGTTCTTCCAGGCCTTGTCGCTGTCGGCCCAGCACGTGGACTTCATCCGGGGCGTGCTGCCCGGGCCCGCGACCGTCACGCTGGCCAGCGTGGCCGTGCTGGCCCTGATGGTGGCATCGGTCAACCTGAAGCGCTGGAGGCTGCGATGAGCCCCGCCTTGCGCCGCGCCGGGCGGCGGCTGTCGCTGTGGCTGCCCGTGCTGGCCGTCGCCGCGCTGTTGCTGGCGCTGAATCTGTGGGCGTCGCGCCATCTGGGCCGCATCGACCTGACCGCGCAGCGGGTGTACAGCCTGGCGCCGGAAAGCCTGGAGGTTGCGCGCCAGGTGCGCCAGCCCGTCGAGGTGACCTGGTTCTACGACCTGCGCAACAAAAGCATGGTCGACGCGCTGGAACTGCTGCGCCAGTACGAGCGCGAGAACCCGCTGATCCGCGTGCGCGGCGTGGACCCCGCCCTGCGTCCGGCCGAGGCGCGCGCCGCCGGCATCCAGTTCGCGGGCAGCGCCGTGCTGGCCTCGGGCGAGCGGCGCACCACGATCAACGGCGGCACCGAGACCGACTTCACCAATGCGCTCATCCGCATCAGCCAGAATGGGGCGCAGACGGTCTGCTTCACGCAGGGCCACCGCGAGGCCATGCTGGACAGCCTGACTTCGCTGGACGACCTGGAGGAACACGACCACGACGAGAACCTGGTGGCCCGCGTCGAGGTGCACGAGCAGCACGGCATGGCGATGGCGCGCAACGCCTTGCAGACGCTGGGGTTTTCCACGCGCGCCGTCGGCGCGGGCAGCCTGGCGCAGGCCTTGCCGCGCTGCGCCGTGGTGGTGGCGGCCGGGCCGCGCACGGCGTTCGGCGAGGACGACGCGCAGGCGCTGCGCCGCTGGACCGCCGCGGGCGGCAAGACGCTCCTGCTGCTGGAGCCCGACACGCGGCACGGCCTGGATGATCTGCTGGCCGATTTCGGGATTGCGCTGGCGCCGGGGGCGCTGAGCGACCCCGGCAGCCATTACCGCAACGATCCCGGCAGCCCGGCCGTCAGCGACTACACGCGCCACAAGATGACGCGCGGCCTGCCGCTGAGCTTCTTTCCGGGGGCCGCGGGGCTGGAACCGGCGGGCGACGGCCTGCCGCCCGGCGTGGTGGTGACGCCGCTGGCGCAGACCTCCGCCCAGGCCCATCCGCCCGGCCAGCCGCCGTCGCGCTACACGCTGATGGCGCTGGCCACGCGTAGTGCGCAGGCCGCCCGCGAAGACGGCGCCGCACGGCCGACGCTGCTGGTGGCGGGCGACAGCGACTTCGCGATCAACCGCCATTTCGCCACGCTGGGCAATGGCGCGCTGTTCACCAACGCCGTCACGCTGCTGGCGGGCGAGGACGCGCTCCTGTCGATCCGCCCGCGCCACTACGAAAACCGCCGCGTCGAGCTGACCAACCGGCAGATGCGCGCGGTGTTCTGGACCAGCACGGTGGCCTTGCCCCTGCTGGCGCTTTTGACCGGGCTGCTGCTGTGGTGGAGGCGCCGGTGAGCGCCGCGCGCGCCGTCTGGCCCGCGCTGCTCGCGGCCGGCATCGCGCTGTCGGCGTGGCAATGGCACGAGGCCGCGGAATCGCCGGCGCAGCACCACGGCCACACCCATCTGCATGACGACAGCGGCAAACCCGCGCGGCTCTATGCCTGGGACGCCGGCCGCGCGGCGCAGGTGACGCTGGCCTCGGCCGCCGGCTCAGTCCAATTGATACGCGGTCCGCAGGGATGGGCCGCCACGCCGCCCGGGCAGGCGGCGGAATTTGACGCGGCCGGCTTCGTCGCGCTGTTTTCCCAGGCCCGCAGCGACCGCACGCTGACGCCGCAGGAAGGCGAGAACTATGGCCTCGCGCCGCCGCAACTGCGCATCGACGTGCGCGACGCCGCGGGCGAACGCCTGGCCCTGCTGGACGTGGGGGCGCTTGCGCCCGATGGACTAGGCCGTTATGTACGCCTGCCGGACGAGGCGCAGATCCGGATTATCCCGGACTATCAGACGCGGGCGCCCCTGGCCGCATTGGGGGCGGCCGGGCCGCAGCCGGCGGCCACTCCACCGCTTGTTAAACCCGCCTTGCACAAAGATAAATAGCTGGCCGATAAACCCCTACCTATACTTCGCACACATACCCAGGCGGGTTTGCCCGGCGACTTGGCGGGGCGAACCGACAGCCTGAATAAAGCGCCTTCCGGCCCTTTGCGCACGCAGCACGAAGTACGCAGCACGCAGCAAATACACGCACCGCGCAGCGGGCACGGCAAGGTTGACAACGAGACAAGGACGCGCCGGGCGCGTCCAGGGCGCAAGCCCGCACGCCGCGCGGCGCATTCGATCATCGCCGCGCCCGTGCTCAGCGTATTGGGAGAAGACGCTTGACCTTGGATCTACTGCCTCTCGCCCTGGTGGACGGCGTGGCCTACGCCAGTCTGCTGTTCCTGGTATCAATGGGCTTAACCCTGGTGTTCGGCGTGATGGGCATACTGAACGTCGCCCACGGCGCGTTCTACGCCTTCGGCGGCTATGCCGCGGCCAGCCTCGTCATGTTCCTGGCGCCCAAGACCGACTCTCCCTTCCTGCTGTTCGCGGCCCTGTTCCTGGCCGCCATCGCGGTGGGCCTGGCGCTGGGCAGCATCATGGAGTTCGTCCTGATCCGCCGCGCCCAGAACTACGACCCAATCCTCAAGCTCCTGCTCACCTTCGGCGCATTCCTGATGCTGGAAGACATCCAGCGCCTGCTGTGGGGCGCGCAGCCCTACAGCGCGAGCGAAGTCGTGAACCGCCTGGGCAACATCGAAATCGGCGACATCACCTACACCACCTACCAGCTCGTGGTGGTGCCGGTCACCGCGCTGCTGGCCTACGTGTGCCTGGAATACTTCCTGCGCCACACCAAGCTGGGCAAGCAGACGGTGGCCACGACCCACAACCGCGAGGTCGCGACCTCGCTCGGCATCAATGCCAAGAAGATCGGCTACGTCACCTTCGTGATCGCGACCATCCTGGGGGCGCTGGGCGGCGCGCTGGCTGCGCCCACCACCTCGCTGGTCCCGGGCGCGGGCACGGACATGACGGTGCTGTCGTTCGCCGTGGTCGCCACCGCCGGGCTGGGCCAGATCACCGGCGCGCTGATCGCGGCGCTTCTCATCGGCATCATCCGCGCCATCGCCGTGTACACCGCGCCCGAACTGGAAGTGGCGATTCCCTACATCATCATGGTGCTGGTGCTGATCATCCGTCCGCACGGCCTGTTCACCGTTGCCCAAGCGAGGACGATCTGATGAAAGTCCCCGTCCTCAGCCTCCTGGCCGCGCTGTTCACGCTGTTCCTCGGCTACACCTATTCCTGGACCATCACGCCCATCGTCATTGGGCTGACCTATGCCATCGCCGCGCTGGGCGTGTCGGTCATGGCGCGCGCCGGGCAGATTTCCTTCGGCCACGCCATGTTCGCCTGCATCTCGGCCTATACCGTGGCCTTCCTGGCCAAGGCCATGCCCGGCCTGGACGCGCTGGTTCTGATCCTGGCCGGCGTGGCCGCCAGCTTCGCCGCCGCTGTCGTCATCGGCCTGTTCGTGGTGCGCTACCGCGGCATCTTCTTCGGCATGCTGAATTTGGCGCTCAGCATGGTGCTGTTTGCGCTGCTGGGCAAGCTCTACACGCTGACGGGCGGCTCGGACGGCATGCGCATCGTGCGTCCGACCCTGGCCGGCATCGCCATGGAGCGCGAATCCTTCGAACGCGCGCTGCTGGTATTGACGCTCGTCCTGTCGCTGGCGCTGGGCTGGTGGGTGCAGCGTTACTTCCGCTCAGGCAGCGGCCAGGCGCTGTCGGCCATCAAGACCAACGAAACGCGCATCGAATACCTGGGGTTCTCCGCCTACTTCATCATGTGGAAGGGCTACCTGCTGTCGGCCGTGGTCGTGGGCTTCTCGGGCGCCATCCTGGCCCTGATGCAGGGGCTGGTCACGCCGGAAATCGGTTCGTGGCTGCGCTCCGGCGAGTTCGTCTTCATCACCATCCTGGGCGGCGCGGGCCATGCCGCCGGCGCATTCCTGGGCGCGGTGGGCTTTGAATCCGTCAAGCTGATCTCCGCCGCGTATTTCCCGGGACTGTGGCAGTTCCTGCTGGGCCTCACGCTCATCCTGGTGATTTTCATGTTCCCCACGGGCTTTGTCGGCCAGATCACCAAGCGCATCAAGTCGCGCGAGCGCGCGCAGCGCCGCGCCCAGGCTCCCGTGCAGGTCGCGGCAAGGAACTGACGATGAAACCCCTCATTCAAACCACCGACCTGTACCTGGCCTTCGGCGGCGTGGTGGCCGCCGACAACATCAACTTCGAACTGCACGAAGGCGAACGCCTGGCCGTGATCGGGCAGAACGGCGCGGGCAAGACCACCTTCATCAACATCTGCACGGGCTACCTCACGCCCTCCAAGGGCAAGGTGTACTTCGACGGCAAGGACGTCACCGCCATGGCGCCGCGCAAGATCGTGCGGCTGGGCATGGGGCGTTCGTTCCAGCTTCCGCAGCTCTTTACCGAGCACACCGTGCGCCAGTGCGTGCAGATCGCCGCCGCGCGCCGCAACAAGGAACTGAGCTGGTTCCGCTCGCTGGAAAGCACCATCGACGGGCGCGAGGTGGACGCCACCCTGGACCTGGTGGGCCTGTTGCCCGACGCCGACGAGGCCTGCATCGAGCTGCCCGAGGGCAAGCGCAAGCTGCTGGACGTGGCCATGGCGCTGGCGCTGCAGCCCAAGCTGCTGATCATGGACGAGCCCACCAGCGGCGTGGCGTCCGAAGACAAGTTCGGGCTGATGGAAACCGTGATGCATGCGCTGGACGAACGCCGCGTGACGAGCTGGTTCGTCGAACACGACGTGGACATCGTGTCGCGCTACGCCACGCGCGTGGCGGCCTGGATCGCGGGCAAGGTGGCCGCGGACGGATCGCCCGACGAGGTCTTGAACAATCCGCAGATCAGAAGCGAAGTGCTGGGGGCCTGAACCATGTTGAATCTATCGGCCATCAATGTCGACCTGGCGGGCAATCGCATCCTGCGCGACGTCAGCGCCAACTTCGAATCCTCGCGCACCATCGGCATCGTCGGGCGCAACGGCGCGGGCAAGACCACGCTGCTGCGCACCATCATGGGCCTGACGCGCATCCGCTCCGGCACGATCGCCTTCGACGGCGCCGACCTCACTGCCTTGCCCGGCCACAGGCGGGCTGCCATGAAAGTGGGCTACGCACCCGAAGACCGCGTCATCTTCCCGACCATGACGGTCGAGGAAAACCTGCATCTGCCCTGCGAGGTGCAGGGCCAGTCCAAGGCCGAGATCCAGGCGCGCATGGACACGGTGCTGAAAGTGGTGCCGCAGATCGAGCCCATGCTCAAGCGCTCGGGCTCCGCGCTGTCGGGCGGGCAGGGCAAGATGGTGGCGCTGGCGCGCGCGGTCATGGTCGGCACCCGGCTCCTGATGCTGGACGAGCCCTTCCAGGGCCTCGCGCCCAAGCTGGCGCGCGACTACACCGAGGCGCTGGGACGGCTGAAGGAGATGCAGCCCGACCTGTGCGTGGTGATCACCGAATCCAACGTCAAGTTGCTGGGCGACATTCCCGACCAGATATGGACGATCGAGCGCGGCTCGATCACGCTGAACTGAACTCCACGGAGACATTCCATGACGCAGATGATTATCGGCGGCCGCCAGGTCGACGCCCAGGACGGGCGCACGATCGAGGTCGTTTCCCCCGTAGACGGTGACGTGTTCACCACCATTCCGCGCGGCCAGCAGGCCGACGTTAATGCCGCGGTGCAGGCGGCGCGCGACGCGCTGGAGGGCGCCTGGGGCGACATGACGGCGCTGGAGCGCGGCCGGCTGCTGATGCGCCTGGGCGAAAGCGTGCTGGCGCATCACGAGGAACTGGCGCAGCTCGAATCGCGCGACACCGGCAAGCCCATGTCCACCGCACGCGGCGACATCACCGTGCTGGCGCGCTACTTCGAGTTCTACGGCGGCGCGGCGGACAAGGTGCACGGCCAGACCATTCCGTTCCAGAAAGACTATTCGGTGCAGTTGATCCGCGAGCCGCTGGGCGTCACCGCCCACATCATCCCGTGGAACTATCCCGCGCAGATGTTCGGCCGCAGCGTGGCGCCGGCGCTCGCCATGGGCAACGCCGCCGTCGTCAAGCCGGCCGAGGACGCCTGCCTGTCCATCATCCGCGTGGCGGAACTGGCGCTGGAAGTGGGCTTTCCGCCGGGCGCGCTGAACATCGTGACGGGTCTGGGCGAAGAGGCCGGCGCGGCGCTGTCGCGGCATCCGGGCATCAATTTCATCACCTTCACCGGTTCCAACGAGGTCGGCGTGCTGGTCCAGCAGGCCGCCGCGCTCAACGCGGTCAAGTGCGTGCTGGAACTGGGCGGAAAGTCGGCGCACATCGTCTTTGACGACGCCAACTACAAGCTGGCCATTCCCGCCATCGTCAAGGGGATCGTCCACAACACCGGGCAGACCTGCACGGCGGGCAGCCGCCTGCTGGTGCAGAAGGGCATCTACGCGGACTTCATGAAGGCGCTGGGTGAGGAGTTCTCCAAGGTGCGCGCCGGCACGCCGGACATGGACCTGACCTGCGGGCCCGTCGTCAACAAGGCGCAGTACGACCGCGTCAACGGCTACATCGCCAAGGGGCTGTCCGAGGGCCTGACGGTGGCGGCCGAGGGCGGCATCGCCGACGGCGTGCCCAAGGGCGGCTTCTTCGTCAAACCCACGCTCTTTGCCGCCACCAGCCACGACAGCGACCTACTGACGCAGGAGATCTTCGGGCCGGTGCTGGTCGCGCTGCCGTTCGCGGACGAGGCCGAGGCCATCCGCCTGGCCAACGCCACCGATTACGGCCTGCTGGGCGCGGTCTGGACCGAGAACGGCGGACGCCAGCAGCGCGTGGCGCGCGGCATCAAGTGCGGCCAGGTCTACATCAACGGCTTTGGCGCGGGCGGCGGCGTGGAACTGCCCTTCGGCGGCGTGAAGAAGAGCGGCCATGGCCGCGAGAAGGGCTTCATCGCGCTGGAAGAAATGAGCACGACCAAGACCCTGATTCAGTTCTATGGCGAGTGATCGCCGCGCATCATACGGAGACAGAAAATGAGCCAGTTGCAAGGCAAGGTTGCGATCGTCACGGGCGGGGGCAATGGTTTTGGCGAGGGCATCGTCAAGCTGTACGCCAAGGAAGGCGCCAAGGTGGTCATCGCCGACATCAATAAAGAAGCCGCCGACCGCGTGGCCGCGGACATCGGCGACGCCGCGCTGGCCGTGAAGGCCGACGTGTCCAGCCGCGCCGACATCGACAATGTCGTGCGCGCCGCGCTGGACAAGTTCGGGGCCGTCGACATCGTGGTCAACAACGCCGCCATCACCCATAAGAACCAGCCGATGCTGGACGTGGACGAGGCCACCTTCGACCGCATGTTCGACATCAACGTCAAGTCCATCTATCACATGGCGCAGGCCGTCGTGCCCGTCATGCGCAAGCAGAAGCGCGGCGTGATCCTGAACATCGGCTCCACTGCCGGCATCCGTCCGCGTCCGGGCCTCAGCTGGTACAACGCGTCCAAGGGCGCGGTCAACGTGCTGTCCAAGTCCATGGCCGTCGAACTGGGCGGCGAAGGCATCCGCGTCAACGCCATCTGCCCGGTCATGGGCGTCACCGGCATGTTCGAGCTCTTCATGGGCCTGCCGGACACCCCCGAGAACCGCGCGAAGTTCGTGTCGACGATTCCGCTGGGCCGCTTCTGCCAGCCGTCCGACGTGGCCGCGGCGGCGCTGTTCCTGGCGAGCGATGCGGCCGAGTTCATCACCGGCGTGGAATTCCCGGTCGATGGCGGCCGCACCGTCTAGGCAAGGGGCTGCGCATGAAAATCAAAGCGGCGCTATTGCGGAACGTGGGGGTCGAAGGCCCCTACGCGCAGACCCGGCCCCTGACCATCGCGGACATCGAACTGGACCCGCCCGGGTTCGGCGAAGTGCTCGTCAGGATCAAGGCGGCGGGGCTCTGCCACTCCGACCTGTCGGTCATCAACGGCGATCGGCCGCGCGGCGTGCCCATCGTGCTGGGCCATGAATCGTCGGGCGAAGTCGTCGAGACCGGTCCCGGCGTCACCGACCTGAAAGCCGGCGACCACGTCGCCATGGTCTTCGTGCCAAGCTGCGGCTGCTGCAACCCCTGCATGGAAGGCCGTCCCGCCCTGTGCGAGCCCGGCGCGGCCGCCAACACCCAGGGCACCTTGCTGGGCGGCGAACGGCGCCTGCACATCGGCGACGAATACATCAACCACCACACCGGCGTGTCGTGCTTTGCCGAGTACGCCGTGGTGTCTCGGCGCTCCTGCGTCAAGGTCAACGTCGAACTCAGCCACCGCGAGGCGGCGCTTTTCGGCTGCGCGGTGCTGACTGGCGCGGGCGCGGTCATCAACCGCGCGCGGATCAAGATGGGCGACACCGCCGCCATCGTCGGCCTGGGCGGCGTGGGCCTGAGCGCGCTGCTGGCCGCCGTGGCGGCGGGCGCGCGCCGCGTCGTCGCCATCGACCTCAGCGACGACAAGCTGGCGCTGGCCAGGGAACTGGGCGCCACCCACATCGTCAACCCGAAACAGGTCAAGACCGACGACGACCTCATGGACCTGGCGGGCGGGCGCGTGGACTTCGGCTTCGACATGGCCGGCGCGGTGCCTGCCTTTGAAACCGCCTACAAGCTGACGCGCCGCGGCGGCGCAACCGTCACCTCCGGCCTGCCCAATCCCAAGTTCAGCTTCCCGCTGTCGCTGTCGCAGATGGTGGGCGAAGAGCGCGAGATTCGGGGCAGCTACCTGGGGTCGGGCGTGCCGGCCATCGACATCAGCCGCTACATCGACCTGTACAAGGCCGGACGGCTGCCGGTGGACCGGATGATGGGCCGATCCTTTTCGCTGGACCAGATCAACGAGGGGTTCGATCACCTCGCCACCGGCGGCAGCCTGCGCGACGCCATCGTTTTCTAAGGGCACAGACCCGACTACAACACTGGAGACAACACCATGAAGACCTCACGACTGGCGGCCCTGCTGGGCGCCACCCTGCTGTCGGGCCTGGCCACGCTGGCGATTGCCGCCGACAAGCCCAAGGAACTGAATATCGGCATCTCGACCTTCCTGTCGGGATCGGCCTCGGTGTTCGGCGTGCCGGCGCGCGACGCGGCCGACATCCTGATCGAAGAGATCAACGCCAACGGCGGCATCGACGGCGTGAAGATCGTGCCCAGCTACATCGACGAAGGCGGCGGCGGCGAAAAGCTGCTGTCCGAGTACCGACGCCTGGCGGAGGGCGGCACGCGCGTCATGCTGTCGGCCATTTCCAGCGGCCACTGCAACATCGTCGCGCCCGTGGCCGAGGACCTGAAGGTCCTGAACGTGATGTGGGATTGCGGCACCGAAAAGGCGCTGGAAGGCAAGAACTACAAATACGTCGTGCGCACGCAGGCCAACGCCACCACCGAAATGGTCGCGCAGGTGCTGTACCTGATGAAGGTCAAGCCCGACTTCAAGACCATCGCCATCGTCAACCAGGACTACGCCTGGGGCCGCGATTCGCGCGACATCTTCCTGGCCGCGCTCAAGAAGTTCAAGCCCGACGTCAAGGTCGTGGCCGAGATGTTCCCCAAGTTCGGCGCGGCGGACTTCTCCACGGAGATCAGCCGTCTGCAGGCCTTGCGGCCGGACGTGATCGTCTCCACCTCGTGGGGCGGCGACCTGGACAACTTCGTGCGCCAGGCCTCGCAGCGCAACCTCTTCAAGAACTCGACCTTCGTGCTGTCGCTGGCGGAAAGCTCGCTGGAACGCCTGGGCAACGCGCTGCCCGAAGGCGTGCTGGTCGGCGCGCGCGGCGACCACTACTTCCTGCATCCGGAAACCAAGGACGACCCCAAGCACCAGGCCTTCGTGAAGAAATTCCACGACAAGACCGGCGCCTACCCGATCTATTCCGTCTACCACATGGTGCAGGGCATCAACGGCCTGAAGGCGGGCTACGAGAAGGCCATCAAGGAAAACGGTGGCAACTGGCCCACGCCCGAACAGGTGGCCGCCGCCATGCATGACGTGAGCTTCAAAGGCTACGGCCGCGAAGTGAAGATGCACCGCGCCGACGGCCAGGCGCTGGAAGCGCAGCTCTTCGGCGTGACCAAGAAGAGCGACAAGTACCCGTTCAAGGTGCTGGCCGACATCACCATCGTGCCGGCCGAGCTGGTGACGCCGGGGGTGTCGGACACGTCGATGGCCTGGATTGAAAAGAGCCTGACCCCCGACGTCCTGAAGAGCGACCAGATCAAGGTGTTCCCGAACTGATCGGGAAGGATTGAGCAAGCAGCAGTGTGTGGTGCAGGGATGGCCCCGGCGTGAATCGCCGGGGCGTTTTTTTGTGCGCACTTCAGGTGTCTGACACCCCTGAAGCACCGCGACACACCCGAAGCCAACGCTGCCGGGTGTCAGACACCGTCTACAGCTCCAGCACGACCCGCTTCCCTCCGCAAGACCGCGAGCAGCACGCCATCATCTTGTTATTGGCGTCGCGCTCCGCGCGCGTCAGCACCACGTCGCGGTGATCGATGTCGCCTTCCAGCACGCGCACCTCGCACGATCCGCACAGGCCTTCCTCGCAATCGCTCTGCACGTCGATGTTGGCCCCGCGCAGCGCCGTCAGCAGGGTCTGGTCGGCGGGCACCGTGATGACGATGCCCGAATCCTTCAGCACCGCCTCGAAAGGCTGCTCCTTGGTCGGGTCCAGCGTGCCCAGCGTCGAGTGGAAGTGTTCCACGCGCAGCGCGTCCTCGGGCCACGCCGCGCAGCAGCCCGCCAGCGCGTCCAGCAGGCCTTGCGGGCCGCAGGCGTACACCTGCGCGCCCGGCGTGGGCTGGGCGAGCAGGGCCGCATAGTCCGCGCGCCCGCCCTCGTCCTTGATGTGCAGGTGCAGGCGATCGCCGTGCAGCGCCGCCAGTTCGTCCACCAGCGCCATGGAACGCCGCGAACGCCCGCTGTAGTGCAGCGTGTAGTCCAGGCCCAGTTCACGCGCGCGGCGCGCCATGGCGCTGATCGGCGTGATGCCGATGCCCCCCGCGATCAGGATGAGCCGGGCGGCGGATTCGTTCAGCCGGAAATGATTGCGGGGGCCGCGGATGCGCAGGCGCGCACCCGGCACGGCATGCGCATGCATCCAGGCCGAGCCGCCCCGGCCGTCGGCTTCCCGCAGCACCGCGATCTCGAACACGCCGGTCTCGGCGGGGTCGCCGCACAGCGAATACTGGCGCGAAAGGCCGGTGTCGCCGCATTCCACGTCGATGTGCGAGCCCGGCGTCCAGCGGGGCAGGGGCTTGCCGTCGGGCGAGGCCAGACGCAGACGCAGGATGCCCTCGGCGGCCAGCTCCGCCTGTTGCACCACCATCGGCCGGGTGATGGCGTGCGAGGACGGCTCGCCGATGCGCACGGGATGCATGCCGTCCAGCAGGGCCGGATTGGCGCGCTCCGGATTTTGCGCGGGATCCCATTCCACCCACAGGTGTTCGGGGCCGCGGAATGACGTGTTGGGCACATACGTGAAGGTCTGCTCGGACAGCTTCAGGTGCGGCAGGCGGCGCGTCAGCTCTTCCAGGAATATCTGCATCTCCATGCGCGCCAGGTTCTTGCCCATGCACTGGTGCGATCCATAGCCGAAGGTGAGCTGGTCGCTGGCGTTTTCGCGGCGGATGTCAAAGAGGTCGGCGTCGGCGAACTGGCCTTCGTCATGGTTGGCGGACGAGGTCACGATCAGCAGCTTGGCGCCGGCCGGAATGGAAACGCCCGCGATCTCCACGTCGCGCGTGGCCAGCCGCCGCCACGCGGCGACCGAACCGTTGTGGCGCAGGCATTCCTCGACCGCATTGGGGATCAGGTCCGGGTCCTCGCAGATGTCGCGCCAGGCTTGCGGGTGCTGCAGCAGCAGCTTGATCGCATTGGCCGAGGCATTGGCCGTGGTCTCGTGCGCCGCGACGATGCCGGCCATCATCATGGAATGCAGGTACGAATCGGTCACCACGTCCGGATGGGTCTGCTGCTTGCGCAGCCCGTATTGCATCCAGCCCGGGCCGGACGGGTCCTGCCGCATCTTGTCCAGGATCTTGCCCGCGAGCTGCCAGAAGTTGCCCACCGCGTGCGCCACCGCCACCTGCTCTTCGGGCTTGGGACGGCCCCAGGTGTTGACGGTGTGCGCGATGGAATACTGGCGCAGCAGGTCCATGTCCTCTTCCGGCACCCCCAGGAAATGCAGCGCCACGGTCAGCGGCACTTCCCACAGCATCTGGTCCACCAGATCGGCGCGGCCGTCGTCGATGAAGCGGTCCACGTATTCGCGCGTGAGGCGGCGCACCATGGGTTCATGGTGCTTCAGCTCCTCGGGCGTGAACGGGTCCATCAGCACGCGGCGGCGCGGCATGTGCGCCGGCTCGTCCTCGTTCACCAGGGTGCGGTTCATGGCGTAGCCATACGATTCCAGCACCGCGTTGGCCTCGGGCCCGGTCGGCGTGATCTTCTCCAGCGCAATCGACGGGCTGAACGTGATGTTGTCACGGAAGATCGCCTTGATGTCGTCGTAGCGCGTCACCACCCAATAACCCAGTTGCGGGCTGTAGAACACCGGCTCCTGTTCGCGCGCCCAGCGCACGTACTCCGGCGGATCCTGCTGATAGCCGTCGCCGAAGGGATCGAAGGCGGCGGCGCGCGCGCTGACCGGACAGCCGGTGGGGCTCTGCGCGGCGGCCAGCGCGGCGTGGTCGATGGGACAGCTCGTCGGGCGCGGGGAGGCGGTTGCTTGGCTCATGGCGATGTTCCGTGTGTTCGTCTTGCGGGCCCGCCGCGCGGGGCAACGCGCGGCGGGCGGGCGATGCTCAATCCAGCGTGATGCCCAGGTCGCTGATCAGTTTCTGCCAGCGGGCGCGTTCGCTCGTCAGCATCTCGGCGTATTGGGCGGGCGTGTTGCCCACCGGCTCGATGCCGAACTCCACCAGGCGCTGGCGCGTTGCGGGATCGTTGATGGTGGCGACCACCTGCTTGTTCAGCGCGTCGATCACCGGCTTGGGCGTGCCGGCCGGGACCACCACGCCCACTTGCGCGGACGCTTCCACGTTCTTCAGGCCCAGTTCCGCGAAGGTCGGCACGTCGGGCAACTGGGGCAGGCGCGTCGGGTTGGCGACGGCCAACGCCTTCACCTTGCCGCCGTTGATGAAACCGGCGCCCGCGGCCAGGTCCACCATCATGGCGGGAACCTGTCCGCCCGCCACGTCCGCCAGCGCGGGCGATGCGCCACGGTACGGCACGTGCGTCATCGTCAGGCCCGCCTCGACCTTGAGCAATTCCATGGCCAGGTGATGCGGGCTGCCGGCGCCGGCCGAGGCGTAATCCAGGCCTTCCTTGCGGCTTTTGGCGTCCGCAAGGAATTCCTTGGCGGTATTGACCTTCATGGCGGGGCCGACCACCAGGATCATCGGGAAGCGTCCCATCAGCGTCACGGGCGCCAGGTCTTTCGCCGGGTCGTACGACAGCTTCTTGTAGAGCGCGGGGTTGAACACCAGCGTGCCGTTGTCGGCGGACAGCATGGTGTAGCCGTCAGCCGGGGCGCGCGCCGTTTCCGACGCCGCGATGGCGGTATTGCCGCCCGGCTTGTTCTCGATCACCACAGGTTGGCCCAGGCGGCCGGTCAGCCCCTGTCCGATGCTGCGCGCCAGGAAATCCGACCCGCCGCCCGCGGCGTAAGGCACGATCCAGCGCACGGGCTTGGAGGGATAGTCGGCAGCCGGCTGCTGGGCGAACGCGCTGGCGCCGGCCAGCAGGGGCAGGGCCAGCAGGCCGGCCAGGACATGGTGTTTAACACTGCGCATGGGAAGTCTCCTTGTTGAGGAATGTCAAAACTGCATTCCTTGTTTGCGTTTGCGTAAATCATATACGCAATGCGTAATTTTTGAAGAGGGGTTAACCTTGATGCCGCTCCAGGCTCTGGGTCTTGTCGACCGCCTGCGGGCGCCGTCCTGAAGTCCTGGAGTCGCATCCCTCATGAGCAAAACCCACTCCTCTGAATCCGGCCTTGAACCTGTCCCCGATTCGTCCGCCCGCCCGCGCGAGCGCCGTCAACGGGTGCAGGCCGCGGAAACCGGCATGTCGGTGCTCAAGGGCCTGGCCCGCCTGGGCGGCCGCGCCAGCCTCACCACCCTGGCCGCCCACGTCGGCGAAAGCCCGGCCAAGGTGCACCGCTACCTGATGAGCCTCATCGCCGAAGGCCTGGTCGATCAGGAAGTCGCCACTCAGCAATACCACCTGGGCCTTGAAGCCCTGTACGTCGGCGTGGCCGCCATGCGCCAGGCCGACCCCCTGCGCATCGGCGAACCCGCGCTCGTACGCCTGCGCGAAAGCCTGGCCGTCACCTGCTTCATCGCGGTCATGGGCAACAAAGGCCCCACCATCGTGCGCTTCGAGGAACCCGGCCTGCCAGTCACCGTGAACGTGCGCGTCGGGTCGGTGCTGTCGATGCTGTGGTCGGCGACGGGCCGCGCGTTCCTGGGGCTATTGGACGAAGCGTCCGTGCAGGCGCTGGCGCAAGCCGAACTGGCCGACGCCCCGCCCGAGCAGCGCGCGCTATTGGACCGCGACGACCCCATCGGCGCCCTGCGGCGCGAGGTACGGGCGTCGGGGTGCGCCACCGTCAAGGACACGAATCTGCGCGGCATCAGCGCGGTGTCCGCACCGCTGTATGACCATACCGGGCGGGTCTGCGCGGTATTGACCGCGCTGGGTGCGACGGGCGGGTTTGATGTGTCGGCGGATGGGGCGGTGGTCGAGGCGGTGAAGCGGGAGGCGCTGGCGGCCAGTGTGGCGTTGGGGTATGTGGCGGGGTGATCGTCCGCTGAAGTCGTGCAGATTCGGACCGACCTGATGCGCGATGTCGGGATCTACGTCAACGACAAGATAGATGTCCCTCTTGTCCGTGTTGGCTGCCGTGTGGAGCTTGTCTATGCTCTTGATGAGCTAAAAAAGCAGTCTGCATCAAATGGGGTCAACCATACCAAAATGGCGATGGAAATGGCCGTGTCGTCGCAGTCTGTCGATGCTTTATCAGCGTGAAGCAGGTCAGGGCACGGGCCGCTCGTTATGCAGCTTAGTCCTTCCTATCTTCTTTACGAGGGGGGCAAATCTCGTGGGCGCAAGATTAGCGCCATGCTAGTTTGCGTCGATCGGGCAGGCCGTCGATCGACATATTTAACAGATAAGGAAGAAAGTTGTGTCCACATACGATGACCTAGCGGCGAAAAAAGGGCGAGGCACCCCATTTGATGGTTTGGTTGCGGTCGAGTTTGCAGCTGATTCAAATCCTTTCATGCTAAATCCGCCGAAAGATTATATTGATTTTTTATTGGAAATCGGTGCGGGGGAATTGGGAAACGCGAGTTATATGATTTATAGTGGGTTAATAGAATCCGTTGAGTTATATGGTGAGGACCTAGCTGGAGCGGGTGGTGTGTTTCTCTTTGGCGACGATTTTCAGGGTTACTGCACTGGATTTCGAGGTGGTGATTGGAAGGTCGTGGAGGTGGATCCTGTTAGCAAAATAATCGAGGAAATATTCCCTACCTTTCAAGATTTTATACGAGATAAAATATCTCAAATTTCTTGATGCGCAAAGTATGCGATTGTGGCAGCAGGTAATGACCAGGTTGCAGTAATCTCAGATTTGTCGCATTAGCGCCAGTCGAGGAAAAAGCGGCATCGCCTCATTTTGCGGGTAGGTGTGGAGGCGCCTCGGTTTTCATAACCGACTTCTTGTCTTCTTCCGATCTTGGCGTGCAGGTGCTCCAGCCGGAACAATTGCAGCAAGACTTGGAAGTTGCTGCCGTGAAACCGTTGCTTGCAGAAAGTGGGGGGCATGGATCCAATCGTCGGGGGGTGATGTCATCAACCCAAAAAATCCCGGTGGTGTAAAAAGCTCAGAGCAGGTCATCATGACTACTAACCCGAAAGATATCGACGAGTTCCTGTTCGGAAATGGGGGCCGCTTGGAGGATTACTTCATTCGGCTAACTCCCGTCTCGGAGACGCTCTGCTACACAAATGAAGCAGGCCGGGAGTTCTACTTGCCTATCAGTGATGACGCGCTGGCAGATGCTGCGATTCGGCGACTGAAAGATCTTGGTGTTCGCATCGTCTCGATCAGAGTTTGATGTCGCCTTCCACCTTCATGCTCATCGTCAATTCCCTCGAAATTGACATTTCGCTTGAAGGCTTTGATTGGGCACTGCCCCACAGTTGTCAAAGCCACCCTGACGAATCGATGAGCAAAGAAGAATGGCAGCACGCAAAGGAGAACGCCCCTGTGCGCGCCCAATGGGATCCAGAGCGGGGCCTGCTGCTACAACCATTGCCAAGCCGAGCCATTCAGATCGGCCTGAGTAAGCAAGCGGTCGATCTCCATGTGAAGGAATGGATACTGCAAATCACGGATGCGACGGAATTGGCACATGGCATCCACGCGCTGGTTATCGAGAAGAAGCTGGATGCGGCCAAGTCCCTCTTGCCAGTGGAGCCGTATATCCGTTGGTATTGGATCAGATCAAGCGCTATGCCAACGGGAGGCTGTCTAGCCAGTAAACCCCGCGAACGGACCGAAGAACACCTGCCCCGCCTTTACCACGTCGGGTAACTGAGCCGCAGTTGGCATTTGATCGAGGTAATCAGGCCAGACCTTGATCAGATATTCGGCGCACGACGCAAGAGGTATTTCTCTCACCTCATTCCTCAGGTCGTCGAATTTATATCCCATCTGTGTAATAGCCAATACTCCCTTCCTCACCGCTGCTTGGTAGTCAGGTGCTGCAGCGTAGCAGGTGACATAGGCGCCCGTTCGCTCCTCAGGCAGCTCCGTGGAATCCCAACGGAGAATTTTCATAGTGAACTCATAAAGGTTATTCATCTACGCATCCGTCAATGGCCCGGCACGGGGCTCGCATCAGCCACAAGATTTCGCAGAAAAACCGGACCGATATCAAATCGCCAGGATGAGCAATCTCTTGGAAGAAGATCACGCTTAAGCTGCTCGTACTGGTAAGCGCTATGGGCTGGATCACTTGCTACCGCCCTTCCTCTGCTTGGAACAACGGCGCGTCGTTAAGGCGCGCCGCCTCTATTTACGCGTGAACAAGAATCTATCGTCCCATCCGTACTCCTCGTCCTGCTCAGCAACGTTATTGAAGAGCTTTACATACTTCGAGAACGTTGCATCGCCCAAAGCGATGCGACTGCTCTCTGAGTCTTCCCAAACGATGTGAACTGGTCGCTCAACATCTGTCGTTAGACGATCCCATAACGCAGCCGAGTTGCAGCCGTAGAAATCACCCAGTTGGAGCTGAGTCTTCAAGGACTCGTGCAGATCGCGCTCGCTGTGGATTGCGCTTCCATTGATGACAATGATCACGGATTCATTCAGTTCGGGAGTTAGTACGGACGTTCGTAATGGTCGGGGGGCAAGAATCCCATGCCATCGTTGGAATCGAGTAAGCGCGTGCCAGGCTGATTGGCTCGACTCATTGTACTGCTGAGTCCGATATATGCTTCGTACCAGATTCGATTGGGAGCTTCAGGCAAACCAATCGCTCCCGTATCTCTCTAAACCTATCCCTACCAAATTGGCCGCCCGGAACAGAATTGTTCAGGGCTTTGCCTGGCTTCCAACCTGCTTGCATAGCCTCGGCTTTGGTCACGAAGTGTGCGGGGAGTCGACCGGTTTCCCGAAGACTGTCGACAAGATTCGGACCAATCTGATCGACAGCAAAGGCGTGACTCGCGACAGTGTCCCTCGTCAGCAGCTTAGGGAACGGCGCCAAGTTCTCCGAGACGGTCCAGGTGCTGCATTGCTTTCAAAAGAAATTGCATAAGACCCGACAACCAGACTTGGGCCTGTCTGCAACGCGATACCGGGATTCGTCGAGGGAACTGACCTGATGAGAAACTCACAGTACGACAGCGTGTGGGATGCCATCGAAGACTGCCCTGCGCAAGCAGAGAACATGAAGCTGCGTTCCGTCTTGATGATGGCGTTGAAGCACCACATCACGCAGTCAGGAATCAGCCAGGTGGAGGCCGCCCGCCTGTTCGGCGTTACTCAGCCTAGGCTATCCGAACTGATGCGGGGAAAAATCGACCTGTTTGGACTGGATACGCTGGTGAAGATGGCGGCGGCCGCAGGTTTGCAGGTGGAAATGCGCGTGCACGGGGCCGCGTGACAACTCGTTGTCCCTGAGTTGATGGCTCTTACTCCGCGGCCGCAAAAATCCTGGACTCCGTCACCGGTATAAGGCCCCCCATCATGTCTCTATCGAGTAGGCGATCGGTTTGCAGCGGGGCGAAACGAAGGGAATGCAAGTTGCATTCTGGAGACGTTGGCCGCGGCCGAAGATCTCGAAAATCTATTACGCTTGCGCCCAGCCAAAATCTTGCCGTAGCCACATTTTCGCGAGCGTCGCCATGCACCAGGCTCCGCCCCAATTGATGAAATCGAGAAAGCAATCCTTCGAGCTGCTACGCCCCATGCAAGCTCTACGGCTCCAATTGATCTGGAGGCTCAATGTTATTTCCTGAAAATCCAGAAAAGTGTCCAACTCTTTGGGATGCCATCGCCAAGCAGCTAAGGCAGGAAGCAATGTGCTTTGTTATCACAGAGGGTTATGGTAATCCGCGCGCAGAAGCACAAAGGCCAACTGACGATCTGGCGCAGCAGGTAATCACCAGGTTGCAGCAATCTCAGCTTTGTCGCATTAGCGCCAGTCGTGGAGCTGCGGTATCTCCTCATTTTGCTGGCATGCGTGATGGCGCCTCGGTTTTCATAACCGACTTCTTGTCTGCTCCCTTTGTTGGCATGCAGGTGATCCAGCCGGATCAATTGCAGCGAAACTTGGAAGTTGCTGTCGTGAATCTGTTGTTTGCAGAAAGTGGGGTCAGTAGGGTGGTGATACCGCTGCATCTAACCCCATGGGCCATGAGGGATGCGAAGGTGCACCCGACGGCCGGTGGGCTCGTATTTACGAAAAGGGCGTAGCGGTACGTGGCGGAGGTCATGCCGCCGCTACCGGAGCGATCCGCACTTATCACCCTTTCCTCCCTCCAGAAAAAGTTGGACCTCGATCCAATCGTCGGGGGCGATGTAATCCGCCCACAAAATTCCGGTGGTGTGGAAAATCTGAGCAGGTCACCAGGCCATAAGAATGAAAAAATAAAGATAAGTACCCATTGATTCGCCGCACGCTAGAAGGAATCTTTGGCGTCCAGGCTGGAATGGATGTGGATTCAGCTATGGAAGCCTTCGGGAATTATCTGAAACACCTGCCGCTTCCCGAAGGAATTCCGAGGGAACTGACTGAAGCATTCTCTGACGGAGAATTGTCTTGGCAGAAACTGCTTGATGAATGTGATGTGGGTGCCTTTGGATGTGAGAAGGAGGCCGAAGAGTTTGTTCGACGAACCTTTCTGCGTACGATTGATTCGGCCTTGGTCAATAGTTGATAGGGTGCCAGGGCCAATCAGTGAGCCTCCTCAATTGTTGTTCCATATACGGTTGGGGCTGAATCTAGCGCCGCGGCGTTCAATGGCGCGCTATATCCCGCTGAAAAGCTACGCCAGCTGCGCGATACCTTTAAAGGCAAGGGGTGTTGGTTTACGGCACAGAAGGCAATCCAAGCTTCATTGCGCGTGCGCACGGGACTAGGATGAAGCAGCTTCCAGTCAATCCGACAGTCCTTCAGGTTAAGCATGAGCTGTCGCGCTACTCGGATTTCAAGAGGATGGGATTCCAAGCCTGTCGGGAGATGGGGCGGACGGCGCGCGGTTGATCGGTGATGTGACCTTGGACGAGTGGCCTATTAGCTTCGACTACTTGATCGGTGACGGCTACAAGAAGACTTCGCTGACCTATGGTGAATCGTACTCAGCTCAGGTTTGGTTTAGGAATGGCCAGGTAAATACGGCATTCCCAATTTGGGGGAAATGATGAAAGTGAAAAAAGACATGTTGGATTTGCTCAGTTTGCTTAAGGTTTTTGACGCTAATTTTGTAAGCGATGCGGACTGTGAACAGCTTCATGGACTGGATGTGAATAGCCCTAACGGTGTAGCCAGTGCGGTTCAAGCGCTTCTTTTGCCTGAGTTCCATACATACACAAAGACTGCGCAGGATCGAAGAAGAAATCTGCTAAGCATGTTTTTAGCCGATCCATCTGAGAAATTTTGCGCTCTCTTTGAAGGTGTGGAGCTTGTATTTGACGATGAAATCACCGATCGGCGCGCTTTTATGGCCGCTTTATTGGCAGAAATTGAAGGCGAATAGTCGCAGGTAGAAAAAGTGCTCTGTCGGGGGGGCTTTAATTTCGAGCGGTTAGTTAAAATAGTACAAGTGTTTTGGATTTGAGTAAGCTGCCGTTGGGTCTTAGATACACCGTGTCCAATGTTCTAAATGATATTAGAAGGATGCGCCGAGATGGGGTATTTAAAGCCCATCCTGAATTTACGAGATATTCTGCTGAAACTCATAAAATAATATCGACCGACGTTCTCGTGGAAGTCGGCGCGAAATTGGCGGATAGTTTTCCGGGGGAAAATAAAATATGTTGGATGGTTTGGCGCGAAAGCAAGGACTCGCTCTTGGCGTATTGCCAGACGAATCGAAGTTTTTTGTCGCGGTGGTGAGGTTTCCAACACGACAATGCCAGCTAATGAAATATTAGATGATGCCAGAAACGTCTTTTCCAAAGATTCCCCATACGTGCATCGCTACGACCCAAGCTTTCCCGTTCTGCCTGATCCTAAATATTCTATTGACTCAATGGCCTTCAGAAATGCGGCAGGGCATAACGCAGAAGGCTTTCCGCGCGATGCTGGAGGATTTTGGAGAAAATGGCTTGAGCTGGAGCCGAGCTCTATTGGTAAAAATAATAGAATGTTGATTGAAAGCTACGATCGCTTGAAAGTCTAGCCACGCGTTGACCAGACTTGGGCTAATAGTTTTCCTGAACATGGGGGCTACTTCGGAGATTTGCTGATGCATCACCATGTGAATCGTGGGCAATTCACAATTCCAGTTCCGGGGAAAACGCAAGTGGGCTCTGGCGGGCCGTGGCATAAGTAGGGGAATTAAGATGACGTTGTTAACTCTTGATGAGATTGAAAAGGGGCTGGATCAGGAGTTCCGTTCTCTTGAACCAATGCTCACAGGGCTTCGCTTGATTAAAGGAGGCGTTTCAGAGGAGTCGTTGAATCATGCAGAAAATTTGTTTGCGGTGGCATTTCCCGATGCATTTCGAACACTGATAAAAACCTATGATTTTGGGTGGCTAACGATAGGTCCTATCCTTTTCTGCAACACAGGCGACTATCTGCATGAATTGTGGGAGCTCAATACGCAGGTAAGGTGGTGGGGAGGCGATACTCGTCCTGCGAATTTGCTGATGGTGGCTAACTCAGACCCTTACTCAATTCTTTTGGATTTGAAATCAGGTTGGGTAATGGCCGCAGATGTTGAGATCGGATGGCAACGAGCTACGGTAATAGCCAAAGATTTTGAGGTGTATTTGCGAGGGGTCGGTACAATTATGCTGCACCGCAATCAATGGCGCGATACGTCGCCTCTTGGACAGGCCGTCGCAGTCGACGTCGGTGCACTGGACATTTGCTACTGGTCACAATTGGCGAAATAAAAGAATTTACCGCTTAGGTCCCGGTCGAATGTCGTGCCACTTCGGATCCCGCACCTGGCTTGGGCGCATCGTTCAAAACGCATTCTGAAAAATCCATCACAGGCAAGTGCAAGATAATTGTTTTTTTCATATGGAAAGCGTAATAGTATGATGCGAGAGATTCCATATTCTCAAATTAAGTTGTCAGACTGCAATTCTCTGTCGAGTTAACGAAAATGTAGTCTGATACCTTATTTCATTGTGGGTGGAAATTTACCGGCCCGTTCAAGATCGTTGCCAATTGCCGCGCCTAATCTGCAGCCTTGACGCGCACAGCGTCTGCGGGCTGCCATTTTGATGTCCCGCCGTGAAAATGAGCGCCGATCATCCCGCAATTTCAGACACGTCTGATAGACGAGGTTTTCGATCTTTCCGATATTCATTGCTCTATCACTGGACGGGGTAGACGGATAACCGAAGATTCAAGCATCACCATTGTGCTCACGCCAGAGGTGAAGTTAAACCTTGGCAGAGTCCAATCATGGGGGAAAACTTCAATCAGCTACCAGATTCTTTGCGCGCGAAGACGGCATTGGGAAGCATGCACGAAGGGGTTGCGGACGTTATGCGAAATAATAACGTTGAGTTCGGCAAGAAATACGTCAGCCAAGATGGTGGGAAATTATATTTGCACCGCCCAGGAGGTCTGGGGAATTGCCTGCTATTAAGCATGCGAGAAGGTTAGGGGGTAAATATGTACGTCAAATATGCGCTGGGGCAGGAAAAGCCTATTAACTTTATATTTGATCAGTACGAGGTCTTGACTGTTCAGATCGGAAAGCCTGGGCCGATTTTAAACTGGCTGAGATGCGTTTCTGATTACTCGCTGCTTGAATTTGGGGTTTCTGCTGTCGATGGCGCGCTTAATTTAATTAAGGTGATTCAGGCTGCGGGTCTAGCGCAGATGAGGGTGCCGGATAAGTTTCCTGTTGTTGAGGTAGGGGTGCCGCAGTTTGATATTCATCGCTGGGGCGGTAAGAGGCTGCTTGATTTGGATATTCCGGTCAAGCTGTCTCTTGATCGCGATGCGATATTGTTGATGATTGATGAAACCAGGGCCATAGATAGGACGATACTTAATCGGAATCTGAGCTTCGCAACTTCTGAGGGTTATCCATGCTGGGTTTTACTGAGTGGCATGACAACGGAGCAGATCAGGTTGATTAGAAGTGCGGTTGAACACGATGCCTCCGGCGGTTATTTGTAGCCCTTCAAGTCGAGCATTCAGGCGCGGGCACTGACGTGCCCCCGGAATATCCGTACAGGTCAAAACTAGAGGTATGGTTGCTTCTGACCTTCCCCCGCAAATTGGACAGTTCAAAACTGGAGAGTGGCTGCCTCTTTTGGTTGCACTGACCACCTTTGGACGTACTCACACGGGGTCAGATGGCCGAGTGAGCCGTGGGGACGGTGATGGTTATAGTCGTCCTGCCAAGCCTGAAGTTTTTGCCGCAGGTCGTGCAGCGTGATGAATTCGTGCAGGTTGAGGAATTCGTCACGCAGTCGACCGTTGAACGATTCGATCAGCCCATTATCGGTCGGCTTGCCTGGACGCGTGTAATCGAGCTTGATGCCGCGTCGGTATGCCCAGTCGTCCAACGCCCGAGACGTGAATTCCGTTCCGTTATCCACGGTGATTGCCTTGGGCCAGCCCCGCAGAACCGCAGACCGGTCCAGCGCCTGGCCAACGCACCGGCCAGTCTGCCGAAAGTTGGCCTCTAGGCACACACTCTCGCGACTCCATTGATCAATGACGGTCAGGATGCGAACGCTGCGTCCGTCTAGCATCTGATCATGAACGAAATCCATGCTCCAGTGCTGGTTCGGCCCGGTCGGCACCGGCGGCTTGCCCCGAAGTAGCGCAATGCGTTTACGGCGCTTGACCTTCATCGGCAATTGCAGGCCTTCCAGGCTATAGAGACGATAGACGCGTTTCTTGCCTACGTTCCAGCCCTCGCGTTGCAGCATCACCAATAACACGCCGGTAGCCGAATCTCGGACGACTCAGAGCGATGTCGCGAATGCGCTGGCGCAGCACGCTTTGGTCTCGCACATGACTCTTGGCGTACCAGGTCGACCGTTGCAGCAACGCCAGTGCGCAAGCGCGCTGCACGCTGATCTGGAAGCGCTCATGCATCCAAGCCGCCAGCTCGCGCCGCTTGGCGGCCTTCAGACTTTTTTTCGCACCACCTCCTGCAGGATCTGCTTGTCCAGTGTCAGATCAGCGACGATGCGCCGCAGCCGTGCGTTCTCATCCTCGAGCTGCTTGAGCTTACGCAGTTCGCTTACACCGAAGTCGGCGTACTTCTTCTTCCAGGTATAGAAGGTCGCCTCGGACACACCAAGCTGCCGACAGACGTCGACCACAGGCGTACCGCTATCTGCCAGTCGCAGCGCATACGTGATCTGCTCTTCGGTAAATCTCGACCGTTTCATGGCTCCTCCTCGCTCCGTTCGGGGCGCTGAGAAGCAACCATACCTCTAGTTTTGACCTGTACGGATATTCCGGGGGCACGTCACCCTTGCCGCGGGCGGGCGCCCCTAACTCCCCACCTTCAGCTTCCCCAATTCCTCCCTGAAATCCGGAAACTCCCTCAAAAACGCCTGATTCCTCTCGAACCGCCGGACCAGCCGATCATCGATCGTCAGATTCAGCACTGTCTCCTTATCCCACAACCTCGGCACCTTCTTCACCGGAATCGGCACCTTCTCCGTAAATTCCTTGTACGAGTCATGCGGCTCGCATTGCTCGTAATCGGTCGAGATCCGCTGCACCGTCCCCGCCTCCAACCCCGCCTGCCGCGCCTTTTCCTGCAGCCATGACGCAGGCAGCGTCTGCAAGCTCCCATCCTGATATCCCCCGCCCACATCGGAGTGCGCCCCGATGAACCAGCGCTGTTCGACGGGCAAATGTGCTGGGCGGGGCGGGGAGCCGGCGCGGCGGGTCCATAGGGTTGGGAAGTAGGGCTCGCGGTATTCGTTGGTGGCGATGGCGTGGTACGCGTTCAGGACGTGGTTGCTCAGTTCCGTGTCGTGGAAGTTGTAGAAGCCGGAAAACCCGGGAAAGGAGATGCCGCCGACGGGAATGCCCAGGCTGCCCACGGTGTCCCAGACGCCGACGAAGTGCAGGTCGGTGTCGCGCGAGAAGCGGTCTCGGAAGGCGGCCGCTTCCAGGGACGACGGGGTGCAGTCGTCGCGGTATAGCGCGTAGGCCTCGGAGACGTTGTCTTCGGTGGGCTGATTCAGCAGGCCGCATTTGCGCACCATGCCCGCGAGGCTGCGGGCGGAGTACGCGCCGCGGCTGAAGCCGAACAGGAAGATGCGGTCGCCGGGGGTTTGGCGCTGGCAAAGCCAGCGGTAGCCTTGCCGGATGTTGGCCGAGAGGCCGGCGCCGAAGGCGCCGCCCACGAATTTGTCGATGGCGGCCCACAGGCCCTGGCCTTGGGTGCCGACGCCCTCGATGTAGAGCGTTTCCTGCGTGCTGGTCTCGGGCGCTGCCTTGTAGAGCTCGTAGACGTTGGTGCGGTCGTTGGGTTCGTTCCACGTTCCGTCGAAGAATACGGCGAGGTTTTTCATCATGATCGTCTCCCCACACACAGATAAAGTCTGGCGATACCTATGCTGCCGGCTGGGACTACACCTCTGTGAGGCAAGCTAGCACGCGGGGACTTTGCCGCAGGGCGCGGGATTTCCCTGCTGCATGGATGTACACCATCTTTTTGCCTAGCCAGCGCCGACCGAGAGGGCGATCCTGCTGGGCGGAAGCAACAGAAGCAAGGCGTGGGAGTACGCCTTTACTACAGCATCAGCAGCAATCCGAACTTCCATCGGTTGGTATCTGAAAAGGGCAGGAAAGCGGCTCGCTGCAACAACCCCGAAGCTTGGGTCCATTCCGACTTCCGGGGTCGGTTCAGCGGGGCGCTTTCCTGAACGCGCCGGAAGTGGGACGTCAGACGATCTCGAACCGCACGTCGATGTTGTCGCGGATGGCGCGCGAATAGGGGCAGAGCTGGTGCGCCGATTCGACCAGCAATTGCTTCTGGTCGGCGGTCAGGCCGGGCAGCGAGACGGCCAAGGTGACGCCCAGGGCGAAATTCTCGCCGTTGTCGACCTTGCTCAGCGACACGCTGGCGTCGATGGCGATGTCGCGCGGCACGGTGATGCCGTGGGTGGCGCCGGCGCGCTTGATGGCGCCCATGAAGCAGGCGGAGTAGCCCACGCCGAAGAGCTGTTCGGGATTGGTGCCGGGCTTGCCCGATCCGGGCGTGCTGAGCGTCACGTCCAGCGCGCCGTCGCTGCTGCGTCCCGCGCCCTCGCGGCCGGCGGTGGTGTGGGTGTGCGCGGTGTAGAGGACCTGCTCAAGTTGCTTTGCCATGATGACTCCAGGATATCGGCGCGGCCGGGCTGCGCCAGTGGGTTGAGAGCCTGGATTGCAACAAGGCGCTGTATCGGCCATGTGTCCGGGACGCGGCGGGATGGCATCGCGACGTGTCGAAGGGGCCGCCGGATACGCTGCGATACAAACCGCGACTGCGTTGGCGGACGCGATGGCAATGGAGTATGTTGCGCGCTGGCGGCGCGAGGCCGCGCATCAATCACGTAAGAAGAACATCATGGGACGTCTCGCCATCCTGGGCGCGCTGCACGAAGAAATCGCCGACCTGCTGGCGGCGATGGATCCCGGCGCGCAGACCCGCCGCATCGCCATGCGCGATTTCCAGGTGGGCAGCCTGTGGGGCACGCCCTGCGTGATCGCGCTCAGCCGCATCGGCAAGGTGGCCGCCGCGGCCACGGCGTCGATCGTGATCCAGGAATTCGGGGTGTCGCGGGTGATCTTCACGGGGCTGGCGGGCGGCCTGCATCCGCGGGTGCGGGTGGGCGACGTGGTCGTGGCCGACGCGCTGATGCAGCACGACATGGACGCGCGGCCCCTGTTCGGCCGGCATGAAATCCCCCTGCTGGGCCGCGAGCGTTTCGATGCCGATCCGGCCCTGAGCGCGCTGCTGCTGGAAAGCGCCCGGGAATTCGCGGGCAACGGCGGCCTGCCGTCCGCGTCCGCGCCGCCCCAGGTCCACCACGGCCTGATCGCGACCGGGGACGTGTTCGTCAACGACAACGACCTGGCCCACGCGCTGCGCGAACGTCTGCCCGAGGCGCTGTGCCTGGAAATGGAGGGCGCCGCCATGGCGCAGGTCTGCCATGAATTCGGCGTGCCGTTCGCCGTGATGCGCATCATCTCCGACAGCGCCGACCACGCAGCGAAGGCGGACTTCACGGATTTCCTGGTGAACCTGGCGCGGGTGTATTCGGCCGGCATCTTGAAGCCACTGCTGCAGTCGGGCGCGCTGCGCGGCGCGTAACGCGGCCCCGGCCGGAAACTACAGGCCGATCGCCGCGATCCTGACTTCGGCTGACAAGCCGCCGCCCTCGCGGTTGCTCAGGACCAGCGCGCCGCCCAACGCCGCCGCCAGTTGGTGCGCGATGGCCAGCCCAAGGCCGGTGCCGCCGGTATCGCGGCTGCGGGAGCTTTCCAGGCGGTAAAAAGGTTGCAGCACCGCGTCCAGTTCCCCCGCCGGGATGCCCGGCCCGCGATCCAGCACGAAGATCGACAGGCGTCCGCCGTCCCGCGCCGCCACACGCACTTCGGCCGCGCCGGCGAATTTGAGCGCGTTGTCGATCAGGTTGCCCAGGATGCGCCGCAGCGCATGCGGGCGCGTGGACAGCGCCGGCGCGGCGTCGCCCGTCAGGCTGACGTTCTTGCCGGTGTCCTGGTAGTCGCACACCAGACTGTCCAGGAAGGCGTTCAGGTCGATGCGCGCAGGCGGCTCGGCCTTGCCATGCGCGCTGCGGGCATAGTCGATGCCTTCGCGCACCAGGCGTTCCACCTCGTTCAGGTCCTGCGCCAGCTTGTCGCGGTCGGTGGACGGGTCCATGAATTCGGTGCGCAGCTTCATGCGCGTGATGGGCGTCTGCAGGTCGTGCGAGATCGCGCCCAGCATCTGCATGCGCTCGGCGACGTGGGCCGCGATGCGGTCCTGCATGGCGTTGAAGGCGACGGCGGCATGCGCGACCTCGGCGGGTCCGGCCTCGTCCAGCAGGGGGCTTTTCTGGTCGGGATCCAGGTCCTCGGCCGCGCGGGCCAGGCGCGTCAGGGGGCGGACGACCAGGCGCACGGCCAGCCAGGCGCAGCCGGCGAGCAGCAGAAGCTGTACGCCCAGCACGCCGAACAGCCACGGGGCCGGCCGCATGCGGGATAGTTCGATGTCCAGGATCGCCGGCTGGCCGTCTGACAGCACGACGCGGGCCTGGATGTGGCGCGGATCGTCGGCCATGGCGCGCACCGTCACCGGCCGCTCCGGCCTCAGCGCGGCCTCGATCGATTGCGCGGCGGTGCGCGCCGCGTCATCGGACAGCGGCTGGTCGGCCTTGCCGTCGCCCAGCAGGTACTGGCGGTTGCTGCTGGACAGGCGCGGCAGCCACGCGGGGCGTTCGGCGGCGGGCAGCCGGTCCAGGATGTCCATGGCGATGGCGATGTCGCGCTCCAGGTCGCCGAGCATCATGTTGCGGGTGGCGCTGTAGCGCTCATAAAAGAGCGACGCGAACGACAGGCCATAGGCCAGGACCAGGCCCGCCAGGAAAATCAGGAACAGCCGGGCGACCAGCGTGCGGGGCCAGGCGAACGGGCGCGGCGCGGCGGCGTTCACTGGCTGGAATCCGAGACGTCGACGGCGGCGGAGAAGACATAGCCTTCGCTGCGCACGGTCTTGATGTACATGGGCTCGCGCGCGTCCTCGCGCAGCCGCTGGCGCAGTCGGCTGACCAGGAGGTCGATGGAGCGCCCGAAGAAATCGGCATCGCGGCCCTGCGTCAGGTTCAAAAGCTGGTCGCGGTTGAGCACGCGCTGGGGATGATCGAGGAAGACGCGCAGCAGCCGGTATTCCGCGCCGCTGAGCGACACGATGGTGCCGTCGGCGTCCAGCAGGTGTCGCGCGGTGGTGTCCAGCCGCCAGGCGCCGAAGGCGATCTCGCGGCCCGGTTCGGTCACCTGGAAATTGGGCGGCAGCATGCGCGTGCGGCGCAGGATCGCCTTGATGCGCGCCAGCAGTTCGCGCGCCACGAAGGGCTTGACCAGGTAGTCGTCCGCGCCCATCTCCAGGCCCAGGACGCGGTCCATGTCGTCGCCGCGCGCCGTCAGCATCAGGATGGGGATGCGGCGGTGCTTGCCGCTGCGCAGTTCGCGGCACAGCACCAGGCCGTCGTCGCCGGGCATCATGAGGTCCAGCACGATCAGGTCGACGGACAGGCTTTCCAGCAGGGACCGCATCTGCCGTCCATCGGCGGCCAGCGTGACCGTCAGGCCGTTC
This sequence comes from Achromobacter sp. NFACC18-2, assembly GCF_900108985.1. Classification (NCBI taxonomy): domain Bacteria; kingdom Pseudomonadati; phylum Pseudomonadota; class Betaproteobacteria; order Burkholderiales; family Alcaligenaceae; genus Achromobacter; species Achromobacter sp. NFACC18-2. The sequence goes on from NZ_FNYM01000010.1 coordinate 83,857, forward strand.
TTCCTGAGGAAGCCGCCGGCAAGCTCACGGATTTCCCGATCGTCGTCGACGATCATGACGTGGTCTATGTGATCCATCTGCGGGTGCCTTCTATTGGGTGGTGAGGGCGCGGCAGCCGCGCCCGTCCGGTTCAAGAATTCTAGGTCCTAGCGCTCGTCCGGGGGCAGGGGATCGCGGCGCGGGCGGGTGTTCGAGATGAGCTGGCACTGGAAGGGCTTGGCGGCTTCGGCGGTGAAGCCGCCAAAGAGCAGCAGCAGTACGGCAAGAAAGCGCTTCATGAGGGGCTCCGCTTATGGGGTCGAACGCTTTATAGCGCCGCCCCGGCCGGCAAGTGTGTCGTACTGTATACGCCCTGGCGGCGGATACACGCGCTTGAAAAAATGCCCCGATCCGGCACATGGCGGATACGTGCGGCGGGTGCAATGGGGTCACTTTCCAAAGGACGATCCCCATGGACCTCATCAACACTCCCATCGCTCTGCTTGCCGGCATGCTGACCATCGCGTCGCCCTGCGTGCTGCCCCTGTTGCCGGTGCTGCTGGGCACCTCGCTGGAACGCGGCGACCGGCTGCGCCCCGTGTTCGTCGTGTCGGGCTTCGTGCTGGCGTTCGCCGGTCTGGGGATCGCGCTCAGTCTTATCTCCAACCTGAATGAACATGTGCACGAAGCCGTGCGCTCGACCTCCATCGTGCTGCTGGTCCTGTTCGGCCTGGCGCGAATCTGGCCCCAACCCTACGACCGCCTGATCGCCTATGTGGGCGGCCCGTTGCAGCGCCTGGCGGCCGCGGGCGGCACGGGCAGCGGCAATGCCGGCGGCTTCGTGCTGGGCCTGTCGCTGGGCGCCGTGTGGACGCCGTGCGCCGGGCCGGTGCTGGCGTCGATCCTGGTACTGGCCGCCAAGGCGCAGGACCTCGTGCAGTCCAGCACGCTGCTGCTGGTGTTCGCCATCGGGGCGGGTGTGCCCATGTTGGTGATCGCCTATGGCGGGCAGGCCATCGCCACCCGGGTGCGCGGCCTGTCGCGCCACACGCACCGGCTGCAGCAGGGATTCGGCGTGCTGCTGGTCCTGACCGCCATCGCCATCCATTTCCAGTACGACGTCCTGGCCTATGCCTGGATCGCCAACCTGTTCGCCTGACCGACAAGGAGTCAACCATGTACGCCACATTCAAGAAGATTGCCCTGGGCGCGCTGATCGCGACGGCCCTGATGCAAGGGGCCGCGCAGGCCGCGCCCCAGGCCCCGGAATTCACCGGCATCGAGACATGGCTCAATAGCGAGCCGCTGACAATGGAGTCGCTGCGCGGCAAGGTGGTGCTGGTGGATTTCTGGACCTACACCTGCATCAACTGCATCCGCACGCTGCCCTACGTCACGAGCTGGTATCAGAAGTACAAGGACCAGGGCCTGGTGGTGGTGGGCGTGCACACGCCGGAGTTTCCCTTCGAGCGGTCCACGCCCAATGTGGAAAAGGCGCTGCAACGCTACGGCATCACCTATCCGGTGGCGCAGGACAACCGCTACGCCACGTGGACCGCCTACCGCAACCAGTATTGGCCCGCGGCGTACCTGATCGACAAACAGGGCAGGATCGTCTACAGCCACTTTGGCGAAGGCCGCTACAAGGAAACCGAGGCGCAGATCCAGCGGTTGCTGGCGGAGCCGGGCTGAAGGCCGTCGCCGTCCCACACGGGTATCCGGCGGGCGGGCGCCACCAATCTGGTGCCCGCCCGCGCCGCATATCGCACCAGCCTGGTGCGCGACTGCCCAGCGTGTTCCCCTTTCCCCACGCAAACCAGTTGGCATGAAACTTGCTTGATATCCATGCAAGTGACTTGCATACAGTGCGAGTGACTTACATGGCCGGGCGCCTGCCCGGTCCGGATACTCAGACACAGGGGAAATGTCATGCTGCTACGCCGCGTACTCGCTGGAGCGATGTCTTTATTCATGGCCGGCGCCGCGCACAGCGCCGATCTGCTGGACACGATCAAGAGCAAGAAAGAGATCGTGGTGGGCACCGAGGCGCAATTCGCGCCGTTCGAATTTGTGCAGGACGGCAAGATCGTGGGCTATGGGCCGGACCTGATGAACCTCATCCTGGCCGATGCGCCGGGCGTGAAGGTCAAGCAGTTCGACGTGCCGTTCCAGGGCATCCTGCCGGGCTTGGCGACCAAGCGCTTCGACTTCGTGGTGACGTCGGTCACCATGACCAAGGACCGCGCCGCCAAGTTCGCCTTCACGGTGCCGATCGCCGACGCCACGACGGCGCTGGTCAAGCGCAAGGACGACGCGGCGCTGACCGACCCGGCGGGCATCGCGGGCAAGGTCGTCGGCTCGCAGGCGGGGTCCGCGCAGTTGAAGGCCCTGCAGGACTATGCCAAGAAGCTCCAGGCCGACGGCAAGCCTGCCGTCACCATCCGCGAATACGTCAGTTTCGATGAGGCCTACGCCGACCTCGCGGCCGGCCGCCTGTCGGCGGTGGCGCAATCGCTTGCCAACCTGGCGACGCTGGTGAAGACCCGTTCGGATGTGTATGCGGTGATCGACCAGCCGATCGGACCCAAGACGTACTTCGGCTGGGTCGGGCGCAAGGACGCGGACAGCGCGTCGCTGGTGAAGTTCTTCTCCGACGGGATCGCGCGCGCGGCCAAGTCCGGCCAGCTGCAGGCGCTGCAGACCAAGTGGTTCGGTTTCACGATGGACGTGCCCACCGACTCGGTGCCGGCGCCGGAACTGTGATTCTCGTCCGTCCCGGGAGCATCGCGCGATGAACGCCGACACTTTTGCCGACCGCCTTGCGGCGTACCTGCCCGTGCTGCTGCACGGCGCCGGCATGACGCTGATCGTGGCGGCGCTGGCCATCGTCGCGGGCTTTGCGCTGGGCGCGGCGCTGCTGGGCCTGTCGCTGCACCGCCAGGGCCGTGGGCCGCTGGCGCGCGCCGTGGCGCTGTACGTCAGCTTCTTTCGCGGCACGCCGTTGCTGGTGCAGCTTCTGATGCTGTTCTACCTGCCCAGCGCGTTCGGCGTGGACCTGCCGCCGCTGCTGGTGGCCGTGCTGGCCATGAGCCTGAATTCCGGGGCGTTTCAGTCGGAGATTCTGCGCGCGGGCCTGGCTGCGGTCCCCAAAGGGCAGATCGAAGCCGCCGCCATCTTCGGCCTGTCTCCGCAGCAGGTCTTCCGCTATGTGCAGTTGCCGCAGGTGGCGCGGGCCGTCTGGCCAGCCCTGGTGTCCGAGGCCATCGACGTGGTGAAGAACTCGTCGATCGTGTCGGTGATCGCCGTGGCGGAACTGGCGCGCGGGGGCCGGCAGATTGTGGCGGCGAATTTCCGTCCGCTCGAGGTCTACCTGACCGTGGGCGCGACCTATCTGCTGATGACCGGCGCGATCTTCGCGCTGGGCGCCTGGCTGGGCAAGCGGATGGGACAGGGGCGGCGCGCCAGCGCCGCAGTGATGAACCGCATCGCCATCAACAAGACATGATCGACCTCACTCTGCTGGGCCAGTTGCTGCCCGTCTTTGGCACTGCCGCATTGCGCACGGTGGCCCTGGTGGCCGCCGGGCTGGCGGGCGGCCTGGCGCTGGGTTTTCTGATGCACCTGCTGCGCGAAACGCGGGTGGCGGCGCTGGCGTGGATCTACTGGGCGTACACGGCCATCTGGCGTGGCGTGCCGTTCCTGATTCATCTCTTCATCGTGTATTTCGGGCTGCCGGCGGTGGGGATATCCATGGACCCCTTTGTTGCCGCGGCCGTGACGCTGTCCGTGTATGGCGGCGCGTACTTCGCCGAGATTTTCCGGGCCTGCTGGCAGACCATCCCGCGCGGGCAGATCGAGGCCGCGCGCTGCATGGGCCTGACCCGGCGCCAGGTGTTCCTGCGCATCGAGTGTCCGCAGGCCCTGCGCGCCAGCGTCCCGCTCATCGTGAACCAGACCATCCTGCTGATGAAGGAGTCGGCGCTGGCGTCGGTGATCACCTACCCGGAACTGACGATGACCGCCGGCAAGGTGGTGTCCGAACAGTTTGTGTACATCGAGCCCTATCTGCTGCTGGCGCTGAGCTATTGGGCGCTGTCGTTGCTGATCAACCGCCTGGGCAGGCTGCTGGCGCGGCGCGTGGCGCTGTGAGGAATTGCGAACCATGAATACACCCCAACCCGTTCCCATGCTGTCGCTGCGCGGCGTGGGCAAATCGTTCGATGGCCACCCGGTGCTGGCCGGCGTGGACCTGGACGTGATGCAGGGCGAGGTCGTGACCTTGATCGGTCCTTCGGGCTCCGGCAAGACCACGCTGCTGCGCTGCATGAACTTCCTGGAAGCCTACGACGAAGGACAAGTGCAGGTGCGCGGCGCCTTGCTGGGCTACCGCCGCGGTCCGTCGGGCCAGTTGCTGCCCGAATCCGACCGCGTCGTGGCAGAGGTGCGCGCGCCGCTGGCAATGGTGTTCCAGCAGTTCAATCTGTGGCCCCACATGACGGCGCTGGCCAACGTCATGGCGCCGCTGACCCTGGCCAAGGGCATGCGGCCGGACCGCGCGCGCAAGGTGGCCGCCGACGCCCTGGACCGGGTGGGCATGGCCGCGAAGGCCGACTCCCTGCCGGCCAACCTCAGCGGCGGCCAGCAGCAGCGCGTCGGGATCGCCCGCGCGCTGGCGGTGGGGCCCGAGGCGATGTTGCTGGACGAGCCGACGTCGGCGCTGGACCCCGAACTGGTGGACGAAGTGCTGGAGGTCATCAAGTCCCTGTCGCGCGAGGGCATGACGATGGTGATGGTGACCCACGAAATGAGCTTCGCGGCCGAGGTGTCCGATCGCATCGTCTTCATGGAAAAGGGGCGCGTCGTCACGATCGGCACGCCCGACCAGATCATCCGCCGGCCCGAGCATCCGCGCGTGCAGGCGTTTCTGCAGCCCTGGATCCGGCGCAGCCTGGGCGACACCGCGCGGCGGGACGCCATCGCGGCGGGAGCGTCGCAATGAACCTCAACCGATTCGATGCCGCGGCCGGCGCGCTGGCGCAAGCGGTCCAGGCGCAACGCCTTGCGCAACGCCTGCACGGATTGGCGCGGCACGGCGGCGTGCCGACCGGCGGCGTGGCGCGGCAGGCCCTGACGCACGAGGAGCTGGCGGCGCGCCGCTGGCTGGCGCAGGACTTTGCCGCCCGGCCGGGCTATCGCGTCGGCATCGACGCGGCGGCCAACGTGTATGTGCGCCGGTGCGGCGTGGACGCCGGGGCCGCGCCAGTCATGACGGGCAGCCATGTGGACACCCAGCCGCTGGGCGGCTGGCTGGACGGCGCCTTTGGCGTGGTGGCGGGCCTGGAGGTCTTCGACGCCCTGGACAGGCTGGGCGTCGCGACGCGCCGGCCGCTCGACGTCGTCATGTGGACCAACGAGGAAGGGTCGCGCTTCGCGCCGGGGCTGATGGGCGCGGTGTCGTTCACCGCCCCGCAGCGGCTGGCTGACTTTCTGCCCGTCGCCGACAGCGCGGGGGTGGCGTTCGAGACCGCGCGCGACCAGGCCGTCACGGACTTCGAGACGCACGCGCAGCGCCATGGCTGGTCCTGGATGGACCGCCCGCTGGGCGCGCCCGTGCACGCCTACGTGGAAGCCCATATCGAACAGGGCCCCGTTCTGGAGGCGCAGGGCCTGCAGGTCGGATGCGTGACGGCGATCCAGGGCGTGCGCTGGTACCGCGTCAGCGTGCCCGGTCGCAGCGCCCATGCGGGCACGACGCCGCTTGCCAACCGCGACGATGCGCAGGCCAAGGCCATCGCCATGGCGCATGCCGTGCTGGGCCACGCCAGGGACTGCGGCGATGAACGGCTGCGCGTGACGATCGGCCGCTGGGAATGCCTGCCGGGTTCGATCAACACGATTGCCGACCACGTGAGCTTCACGGTCGATGCGCGCCACCCGGATGCCGAGGCGCTGGACGCGATTCGCGCCGTGATGGACGCGGCGCTGCCCGACGGCGCGCGCATCGAGGTCTTGCAGGACAAGCCGACCGTGCAGTTTGCGCCGGATCTGGTGGCCCTGGCCACCGCGGGCTGCGAGGCCCTGGGCATGCGGCACCGCCAGATGCTGTCGGGCGCGTTCCACGACGCCATGCCGATGGCGGGCTTCTGCCCCACCGCGATGCTGTTCGCGCCCAGCATCGCGGGCGTCAGCCACCACCCGGCCGAAGACACGCCCATTGAGGACCTCGCCGCCTGCACCCAGGTGCTGGCCTGGTGCCTGCTCAAGCTGGCCGAACCCGCGCCTGCCGTCGGGCCGGGCCAGCCGATCTAGCTATTCCACCCCGAACTTTTTTCACCTTTCACTGAAGGACTCGAACCATGGACCAAGCCATCGCCCAACCCGCCGTCGCCGACAACGGCGAACCCGTCGGCCTGAACAACACGCACCGCGAGCCGATCTCCCCGGACGGCACGCCCGAACTGGGCAAGGTCTACGAAGTGCCGGCCCGCCACGGCCGCGCCGTGCGCGTGGCCAAGGGCCAGGTCATCCGCATCATCAACACGCACGGCAGCCAGGTCTGCGACACGTGGGCGTTCAAGAGCGACGACCTGAGCGAGTTCATGTCGATGGAACATGCCCGCGCCGCGATCGACCGCATCATTCCCCAGGCCGGCGACCCGCTCTTCAGCAACCGCCGCCGCAGCATCATGACCATGACGGCCGATACCTCGCCCGGCGTGCACGACACGCTGATGGCCGCGTGCGACGCCTACCGCTACCGCAACCTGGGCGTGGAGCACTACCACGACAATTGCGCCGATAATATGCGCCTGGCGCTCAAGGCCATTGGCCTGCGGGCTCGCGAAGTGCCCCAGCCCTTGAATCTGTGGATGAACATCCCGGTCGGCAGCGATGGCGGCGTGCAGTGGCTGCCGCCGGTGTCCAAGGCGGGCGACTACGTCGATCTGCGCGCCGAGATGGATTGCGTCGTGGTGCTGTCGGCCTGCCCGCAAGACATCGTGCCGATCAACGACAACCGTCCGGTCGAGGTGCATTTTTCGGTGCGCGCCCAGGCCTGACGATTCTTCCCGACGACAACGCGGTATACGCATATGGCAAAGAAAAGCAGGGAAACGGCGGCCGAGCCGCACGACGCGCACGAGGGCGAAGCGGCCCTGTCCACGCTGGGTCCCCGGCTCAGGCATGCGCGCATGGTGCATGGCCTGACGCTCAAGGCGCTGGCGCAGGCGGCCGAATGCTCCGAAAGCCTGTTGTCGCGCGTCGAGCGCGGCCAGGCCATGCCGTCGCTCGCGAACCTGCATCGCCTGGCCCGCGCGCTGGGGACCAACGTGGCCGAGCTGACGGCGGCGCATGCGCCGCCCGCTTCGCCCGTGATCCGGCAGGCGGACCGGCCCATCATCGAGTTCACCAGCCAGCGCGGCCGCAAGCCGGGCGTCAAGCTGGAGCGGGTGATCGTCCCCATGCGCGGCCAACTGCTGCAGGCCGACATCCACCAGCTTGCGCCCAAGGCAGAAAGCCTGGAGCAGATCGCGCATGCGGGCGAGGAAATGGGCTACGTGATCGAAGGCGAATTCGAGCTGCGCCTGGGGTCCGAGGTCCATCTCATGCAGGCGGGCGATTCCTTCTACTTTTCCAGCGATGTGCCGCATAGCTACCGCAATCCGGGCCGGACGGTGGCGCGCGTGTTGTGGGTGAACACGCCAGCCACGTTCTGATCCGGGGAACATCACCACGGAAACAGCAATGAGCACCGATACCTCGATGCAGGGGCTGCCGCGCTACAGCGGCATTCCCACTTTCATGCGGGTCCCGCTGGCCCGCGGGCTGGAGGACTTCGACATCGCCCTGGCGGGCGTACCGTTCGATGGCGGCGTGACCGCCCGGCCCGGCGCGCGATTCGGCCCGCGCGAGATCCGCAACATGTCCACCATGATGCGCGCCATCCACCACGTCACGGGCTTCAACCCCTTCGCCGCCTGCAAGGTGGCCGACGTGGGCGACGTGCCGTTCACGGACGTCTTCCACCTGGAACGCGCACATGACGATATCCGCCGCTTTTTCGAGCCCATCTTCGCGGCAGGCAAAAAGGCGGTCATCGCGGGCGGCGACCATTCCATCACCTTTCCCGTCTTCCAGGCGATCGCGCCGGCGCAGCCGCTGGGCATGGTGCACATCGACGCGCACACCGACACCTGGGACTATTACGTGGGATCCAAGTTCAGCCACGGCTCGCCCTTCCGGCGCGCCGTCGAAGCCGGGCTGCTGGATCCCGCGCGCACCATCCAGATCGGCATCCGGGGCGCGCAGAACACGGACGAGGGCTGGCGCTATTCGCTGGAAAGCGGCATGCGCGTGGTCTTCATCGAAGAGTTCGAGGCGGCCGGCGTGCAGGCCATCATTGCCGAAGCCCGGCGCGTGGTGGGCGACGGCCCGGCCTATCTGTCGCTGGACGTGGACGGGCTGGACCCGGTCTATGCGCCCGGGACCGGCACCCCGGAGGTGGGCGGCCTGTCCACCCGGGAAACCCTGGCGCTGCTGCGCGGACTGGAAGGGCTGGACTTCGTCGGGGCCGACGTCGTCGAAGTGTCGCCGCCCTATGACCCCAGCGGCAACACGGCCCTGCTGGGCGCCACGCTGATGTACGAATGCCTGTGCCTGCTGGCACGCGGCCGGGCGCCCTGACGCCGGGCTGAGCGCCGGCGGCCCGTCCGGCCGCCGCGCAAACCAGATATGCGATCCCGCGCATAGCCCCGGCCGGCCCGCGCGCCTACCATTCTCCAAACACAAAAACGATGTTTGGAGACAGCATGAAAATGACAAACGCGCTGACCGCGCTTGGCCTGTGCCTCGGCATGGGCCTGGTTTCCGCGGCCGCCGCCGCGGACGGCTATCCCGACCGGCCGCTGCGCATGGTCGTGCCCTTTCCGGCGGGCGGGGCCACTGACCTGATGGCCCGCGCCCTGGCGCAGGGCCTGGGGGAAAAGCTCGGCCAGTCCGTCGTGGTGGAGAACCGTGGCGGGGCAGGGGGCTCGATCGGGGCCGAGGCCGTGGCCACCGCGGCGCCCGATGGCTACACGCTGCTGTATTCGACGATGGGCGTCTTGACGATCAACCCGTCGCTCTACGCCAAGCTGCGCTACGACCCGCAAAAGAGCTTTGCGCCGGTCTCGCTGACCAACCTGACGTCCAATCTGCTGGTGGTCGATCCGGCGCTGAAGGTCGATTCCGTGGCGGCACTGGCGGAGCTTGCCCGCCAGCGGCCGGGGGAGTTGACCTTCAGCTCCTCGGGCAATGGCACGACCAGCCATCTGGCGGGCGAGATGTTCAAGTCGACCGCCAAGGTGGACATCCGTCACATTCCCTACAAGGGCACGTCCGGCGCCATCAATGACTTCATGGCCGGCCGCATTTCGATGATGATCGACACCTCGTCCAATTTCATCGAACAGGTCAAGCAGGGCAAGATCAAGGCGCTGGGCGTGACCAGCCGCAAGCGGCTGGCGGCGTTGCCGGACGTGCCGTCGATCTCGGAGACGCCGGGTTTCGAGTCGTACGAGGTGAGCCTGTGGTCGGGCGTGCTGGCGCCGGCGGGAACGCCGCGTCCGATCATCGACCGGCTGAACGCCGACATCAAAAGCGTGATGACGTCGCCGCAAATGGTGGAGCGGATGGCCGGCTACGGCATCCAGACCACGCACAGCACGCCCGAGGAATTTTCCGAACGCATCCGCGCCGATACGCAGAAGTGGGCCCGGATCATCGAACAGTCCGGCGCGCGGGCGGACTGAACGCCGGCCCGCCCAGCCATCGCCTCTTCTAACGGACGGAACTCCCATGCCTTCGATGATCCGAACCCTGCTGGCGGCCGCCGCCGCCCTGTCCGCCCTGTGCGCGTCCTTCCCGGCCGCGGCGGCCTATCCGGAGCACCCCATCACCCTGATCAATCCGTACGCAGCCGGCGGCCCGGCCGACGTGGTGGCGCGCAGCCTGGCGCGCGCGCTGGAAAAGCGCCTGGGCCAGCCAGTCGTGGTGGAAAACAAGCCCGGCGGCGGCGCGTCCATCGGCACGGGCTTTGTGGCGCGCGCCAAGCCGGACGGCTACACGCTGCTGCTGGGCACGGCGGCGGGCCACGTGGTGACGCCGTTGATGCAGAAGACCGCGTACGACGGCGTCAACGGCTTTGCGTTCTGCTCGGTCGTGGCGGTGCAGCCCATCATGCTGGTCGTGAACCCGTCGCGCGGCATCAAGACGGTGCAGGACCTGATCGCCCGCGCCAAGGCCGAACCCGGCAAGCTCAGCTACGGGTCGGCCGGGGTGGGCGGCGCCACGCACCTGGGGGCCGAACTCTTTCAGCAGGCCGCGCACGTGCAGCTCAATCACATTCCGTACGCTGGCGCGGCGCCTGCGATCAACGATGCGGTGGGCGGGCAGATCGACCTGGCCATGTTGAACCTGTCCGCCAGCCTGCCGTTCATCCGGCAGGGACGGCTGGTGCCGCTGGCCTATGCGGCGGACAAGCGCTCGGCGCTGCTGCCGGACGTGCCCACGCTGGACGAGGCCGGGGTGCATGGCGCGCAGGCGGCCACCTGGTACAGCCTGGCCGCGCCCGCCGGCACGCCGGCCGACATTGTGCAGACGCTGAGCGACACCGTTCGGCGCGTGAACGACGATCCCGAGTACCAACGCGTCATGCAGGACCAGGCAATCGCGCTGATGGCGCTGTCGCCCCAGGACGCCACGGCGTACGTCCAGAAAGACCGCGCCGACATGCAGCGTCTGCTCGGCACGCTGGGGCTGCTAGCCAAATGATGACGACGCCCACGCCATGAACTTCGACTTCAGCAAGCTGGCCCCGGCCGACGCGTTCAAGCTGCTTTCCAGCGTGGTGGTGCCACGGCCCATCGCCTGGGTGGTCAGCCAGTCGGAAGCGGGCGCGCGCAATGCCGCGCCGTTCTCGTTCTTCAACGTGGTCAGCAGCGATCCGCCCATCGTCGCGCTGGGCATCGGACCGCGCGCAGGACAACTTAAGGACACCTCGCGCAACATCCTGCAGACGCGGCAGTTCGTGATCAACCTGGTGTCGGCGGAACTGGCCGAGCAGATGAACCACACCAGCCTGGACTACGATGCCAGCATCGACGAACTGGCGCGCGCGGGCCTGGCGATCGAGCCATCCCTGATCGTGGCGCCGCCGCGCATCGCGCAAAGCCCGGCGGCGTTGGAGTGCGAGGTGTGGCAGGTGCTGGAAGCGGCGCCGCAGCGGTTGATCGTGCTGGCGCGCGTGGTGGCGCTGTACCTGCGCGATGATGCCTTGCTCGATGCCGGTAAATGCTATGTGGACACCCCGGCGCTGCGCCTGCTGGGCCGCATGCATGGCGCGGGCTGGTACGCGCACACCAGCGATCTTTTCCAGATGCGCGCGCCGGAAGTGGCCAATGACCCGGCCATAACGCCCGCGCAGGGGCACTGAATGCCCCGCATGACCTTGAATCCCTTGGGAGCTTATCGATGAAACTGCATTGGTCGCCGCGTTCGCCCTTCGTGCGCAAGGTGATGATCGTCCTGCACGAAGCGGGCATCGCGGACCGCGTGACGCTGGTGCGCACGCCGGTCGCGATGGACAAGCCCAATCTGGACCTGCTGCCCGACAATCCGCTCATCAAGCTGCCGACGCTGGTGCTGGACGACGGCACGCCGGTGTATGACTCGCGCGTCATCTGCGCCTATCTGGACGGCCTGACCGGCTGCGGCCTGCTGCCCGCCGAACCCGGGGCGCGCCTGCTGGCCGAGCGCCGCCAGGCGCTGGGCGACGGCTTCCTGGATGCGCTGCTGCTGTTCCGCCAGGAACGCAACAAGCCCGCGCAACGGCAGACGCCCGCGTGGCTGGACGCCTTTGCGCTGAAGACGAAAGCGGTGCTGGCCGCGCTGGAAGCCGAGGCGCCGGCGCTGCAGGCGTCGCGCTTCGACCTTGGGCTGATCGCCATCGGCTGCGCGCTGTCCTATATGGACTATCGTTTTCCGGACCTCGCCTGGCGCGACGGGCATCCGGCGCTGGCCGCCTGGCACGAGCGCTTTGCCGCGCGCCCGTCGGTGGCGCGCACCCAGCCCGACGAAACCCCTTGAAGAAAGGACGATGATGAGCCGCATCCCGCTGCCCGACCCCGACAGCATGACCGATGACCAGAAGCGTGTGTACGAGAAGATCGTCTCGGGGCCGCGCGGCCGTCTGGTCGGCCCCTTGCGCGCCGCGCTGCACAGTCCCGAACTGGCCGAGCGCTGGCAGGCGCTGGGCGCGCTGCTGCGCTTTGGCACCAGCCTGCCGCCCCGCGTCAGCGAACTCGCCATCGTGGTGACGGCGCGCCGCTGGAACAGCCAGATCGAATGGCACATCCACGCGCAGGCCGCGCGCGCCGCCGGCATTTCCGATGCGGTGCTGGACGCGATCCAGGCGCGCGCCACGCCGGTATTCGACAACCGCGACGACGAAGTGGTCTACGAGTTCGCGCGCCAGCTCCAGGAAACCGGACAGGTCGAGCCCGCCCTGTATGCACAGGCGTTGGAGCGTTGGGCCGCCGTGGGCGTGGTGGAGCTGACGGCCGTGATCGGCTACTACACGATGGTGTCCATGACGCTGAACGCGCATGAGATCCCGATGCCGGACGACGCGCCGCCGCCGCTGGACACGCCGCGGCAGGACGGCGGGCCGGCGCTCAGCCGGCTGGCGCCGCTGGGCAAGCGGGGGCAATCATGAGCGCCGCCGCCAGCGGGGACCGGAAAGCCAGCCCTTACATGCCGGACAGCGTCGAGACGCCGCGCATGCCGGTCGCGCCGAAGCAGGCGCTGCCCGCCGGCGCGTGCGACACGCATTGCCACGTCTTCGGTCCCTACGACCGCTTTCCCCTGCAGCATCCGTCGTCCTACGCCGCGCCGGACGCCGCGGCGCCGCGCTACCTGCGCATGCTGGACACGCTGGGCGCGGCGCGCGGCGTGCTGGTGCAGCCCGCGCCCTATGGCACGAACCCCGATGCGCTGCTGGACGCGCTGGCGCAGGGCGCAGACCGCCTGCGCGGGATCGCCGTGGCCGATCCGTCGGTCACCGATGCGCAACTGCGTGACCTGTACGAACGCGGCGTGCGCGGCCTGCGCTTTGTCGAGGCGCGCGACCCCGCGGGCAATCTGTTTCCCGGCAGCGTGGGATTCGACCAGGTCGCCGCGCTGGCGCCCCGCATGAAGGCGCACGGCCTGCACGCGCAGCTCTGGGCGCCTTGCGACACCTATCTGCGCCACCTGCCGGCGCTGGCGGGGCTGGACCTGCCAATCGTCATCGATCACCTGGGCAGCCTGGTGCCGGCGCGCGGCGAATCGGATCCGGTGTTCCAACTGCTGCGCGGATTGCTGGCCGAAGGACGGATCTGGATGAAGCTGACGGTGTGCCGCGTCGGCACCGCGCCGGACTACGAGAACGCCCGCTTCATTCACGATGCCTGCACCGCCGCCAACCCGGACCAGGTGCTGTGGGGCTCGGACTGGCCCTTCGTGCGGATGGGCGCCGTCGCGCCGTCGGCCGACGCGCTGGTCGACCTGGCGCACGGCTGGCTGGGCAGCGACACGCTGCGCAAAAAGGTCTGGGTGGATAACCCGGCGCGGCTTTACGGGTTCAAGTGAACGGCGGCGCGCCGGCCCGCTACGGGCTGGCGTGCCAGACGCCTTCGCCGCCGATCTCGCGCACCAGCGCCTCGATCTGCGCCGCCACTTCCATGACGGTGCGGCCCGGCCCCTTCGAGCGCGAGAACGCCATCGAGATGATGCGGCTCATGGTCGGATCGCGCAGGGCCGCGATGCTCAGCCGCCCTTCCTGCACTTCCTGCCAGACCGCGTGCAGCGGCAGCACGGTGTACATCTTTTCGTGTTCGACGATGGACTTCATGAGCGGCAGGGAGTCGGCCTCGATGAGGGGCGCGATGGTGATCTTGCGCGCCCGCGCCAGGCCGTCCAGCGCGTTGCGCAGGCCGTTGGGCGCGCCGGGCAGGATGAAGGGCAGGCCATCGAGCTGGTCGAACGTGATTTCGCCTGCCTGCGTGCGCGCATCGCCCGCCGCGCCGACGAGATAGGAGTCGACGTAGGCCAGCGCCTGCTCGCCGGGCGGGCATTTGTCGCCATAGCGGTAGAGGATGGCGATGTCCACGCGGCTGTCCGTGAGCCATTCCTCGATCTGGCCGCTGGAGCCTTCCAGGATCTTGAGGTGTACCTTGGGAAACTGCTGGCGCAGCCGCGAGAACAGCCGGCGGATCAGCGGATGCGCCGTCGACGGCAACAGGCCCAGCGTGACCTCGCCGGCGGGCTCGCGGGCCTCGCCGTTGAGCTCCAGTTCCAGCCGCTCGGCGTCGTGCAGCAGCGTCTGCACCAGCGGGAAGAGGCGTTCGCCCACTTCCGACAGGTTGACGCCGCGGCCGGTGCGGTTGAAGAGCCGCGCATTGCACTCGCGTTCCAGCGCATTGATGCGGCGGCTCAGCACCGATTGGTCCTGGTCCAGGTACAGCGCGGCGCGCGTGATGCTGCCCAGTTCCGCGATGGCCAGGAAGGCCCGCCATTTGTGCAGGTCGGCGGTCAGGTCCAGGCTCAGGCCCGTGGCTTTTGCGGTTGGCATGGTCGATGGCGAAGGGAGGCAAACGGGGGAATCGGCATAAGCGTACGGCAAAAGCGCGCGGGCATGGCGTTATTGCAGGCCGAGCTTGCCGCGTTTGATCACCTCGCCCCATTTTTTCGATTCCGCCTCCATCAGCGCGCGGTATGCGTCGGGCGTGGTGGCCATGGGGATGGCGCCCTGGTCGATCATTTTCTGGCGCAGGACGGGGTCCGCGAGCGACTTGGCGATCGCGTCGGCCATCTTTTCCACGATGTCTTGCGGCGTGCCGGTGGGCGCGATGATGCCGTAGTTGGACTCGACGATGATGCCGGGAAAACCCGCCTCCTGGGTGGTGGGCACGTCGGGCAGGCCTTCGAAGCGTTGGGGGCTGGCCACCGCCAGCGCGCGCAGCTTGCCGGACTTGATGAAGCCCAGGGCGGCCGATGCGTCGCCGGGGAACATCTGCACCTCGTTGGACAGCAGCGCCGTCACCGCGGGCGCAGCGCCCTTGTAGGGCACGTGCATGATGTCGATGCCGGTCTGCTGCTTGAGCAGCTCGCCGCCCAGATGCGGGGTCGTGACGTTGCCGGCGGAGCCGTAGTTGTACTTGCCGGGCTGCTTCTTGGCGCTGGCGACAAAGTCCGCCAGCGTGGCGTCCGGCAGCGAGGGGTTGACCATGATGACCTGCGGAATGCGCGCCACCAGCGACACGTACTGGATCTTCGACACCTCGTACGGCACTTTCATGACGTGCGGCAGGCCGGTAATCGCGCCCGGCACGCCGAAGCCGAAGGTGCTGCCGTCGGGCGTGGCGCGCACGGTCGCGTCCACGCCGATGGTGCCGCTGGCGCCGGCCTTGTTCTCGATCACGATGGTCTGTCCAAGGCGCTGGCCCAGGGTCGGCGCGAGCAGGCGGGCCAGGTTGTCGACCGAGCCGCCGGGCGGGTAGGGCACGATCAGGCGGATCGGCTGGCTGGGCCAGGGCTGCGCGGCGTGCGAGGCGGGCGCGGCGACGGCGCCCAGGATCATGGCCGCCACCGTCAGTGCGGTTGCTTTTTTCATGTGTCTCTCTCCGGATGCGCCGGCTCGGGCTGGCGCGTTGTCGTTGATTTTTCGCTGCTAGGCGCCTTGCAGGCCGAGGACCTGTTTGGCGTAGATGTTGCGCTGGATCTCGTTGGTGCCGCTGAAGATGGTTGCCGCCAGCGCGTTGACGTAGGGCGCCAGCGCATGGACGTTGCCGTTGCCGTAGCCCAGCCGCATCGCCGCGCCGCCGTATTCCTCGGCGATCTGGATCAGCAGCGCGCCCAGGCGCTCGTGCGTTTCGGTCGCCCAGATCTTCAGCAGCGACAGCTCGGGCGGCAGCGGACGGCCCGCCCTGGCCAGGTCCGCGAAGACGCGGT
This sequence comes from Achromobacter sp. NFACC18-2, assembly GCF_900108985.1. Lineage (NCBI taxonomy): Bacteria > Pseudomonadati > Pseudomonadota > Betaproteobacteria > Burkholderiales > Alcaligenaceae > Achromobacter > Achromobacter sp. NFACC18-2. Next base: position 99,862 of record NZ_FNYM01000010.1, read on the forward strand.
ACATGGCGGTCAGGTCGGCGCTGTCCAGCCGCAGCTCGGCCAGCCGGTCCGTGAAGGCGGGATCGGCCAGCAGGCCCCGCTGGCGCGCGATGCTGAAGATCTGCTGCAGGGCATGGCTGGCGTGCTTGGGGCTGCCGCTGAACAGGCGCTCGAAGCCCAGCAGCGCCTTGGCGATGTCCCATCCGGCGTTCAGCTCGCCGACCACGTTGTCGCGCGGCACGCGGACCTGGTCGAAGAACACCTCGCAGAACTCTTCGTGGCCCGACAGCGTGCGGATTGGCCGGCGGCTGACGCCGGGGCTGGCCAGGTCCACCAGCAGGAAGCTGATGCCCGCCTGTTTCTTGACGGTCTTGTCGGTGCGCACCAGCATGAACATGTGCGTCGCGTCCTGCGCCAGCGTGGACCAGGTCTTCTGGCCCGTCACCACCAGTTCGTCGCCGTCGATCACCGCCTCGCAACGCAGCGAGGCCAAGTCCGAGCCCGCGTTGGGTTCGGAGTAGCCCTGCGCCCACACCGCTTCGCCGGACAGGATGCCGGGCAGAAAGCGCGCGCGCTGCGCCTCGGTCCCGTAGCGGATCAGGATGGGGCCCAGCATGACCAGGCCCTGGTCCGGCGCGCGCGCCACGCCGTAGCGCTCGGCCTCTTCGATGAAGGCGATCTGCCGGGCCGGGGACAGCGCCATGCCGCCATGCTCGCGCGGCCAGGCCGGCGCGATCCAGCTCTGGCGCGACAGCGTGAAGTACCAGTCCTTGATCTCGTCCCAATGCAGCCGCCATGGCACGTGGCGCAGGTGCTCGGGATAGTGGGCGCGGAAGAACCGGCGCAGCATCGCGCGGAACTGCGCTTCGGGCATGGCGTTCCAGTCGGCTTCGCGCGGGAATTGCGCGTCGCTGGCGTCGTCCACGCCGTTGTCATCGTCGGCCGGCGGGGCGGGATCGGGCGCCAGCGCGCCGTAACGTTGGCGATGCGCCGTGGCGTTGCCCAGCCAGGCGCCCAGGTGCAGGGCGCTGCGGAAATACAGGCTGACGTCGCATTCGTCGGTGTAGCCGATGGCGCCGTGAAGCTGGATGGCCAGCCGCGACGCCTCGATGCCGGCACGCGCCGCGCGGGCCTTGACCCGGCTGGCCGCGGCCTTGCGCGTCTTGGCGTCGCCGGGCGCGGCCGCGATGGCGTTCAGCGCGTCCAGCAGGCTGTTGGCGGCCAGTTCCACCTGCATCGCCGCGTCCACCAGCCGGTGCTGCAGCGCCTGGAATGACGACAACGGCCGGCCGAACTGCGTGCGCGTGTTCAGGTAGGCGACCGAATCGGCCAGCACCTGGCGCGCGATGCCCACCAGTTCCGCCGATTGCATCAGCCGGCCGTAGTCGATGGCTTCGTCCACGGCGTCCAGCACGCCTGCGCGCGCCAGCAGCGCGTCCGGCGCGAGGACGGCCGATTCGATCGCAAGGTGGCAGGCGGGCGAGCCGTCGGCGCGCTCGTGGGCGTGCACCGTGACGCCCGGCGTGCCGGCCGGCAGGTAGAAGAGCGCGGAGCCCGCTTCGCCGTCGGCCGTGACCAGCCAGCCGTCCACGTCCGCGCCGGGGATGACGTGACGCTTTTCGCCGTTCAGCACGTAGGCGCCTTCGCGCGCGGTGACGGTGACGCCGAAGGCGCCGGCGGCCTCGCCGGCTTCGAGCTGGCCCTCGGTCTCCTGCCACGCCAGACCCACGACGCGCTCGCCCCGGCAAATCGCGTCCAGGAGCCGGTCGCGCGGACCGGCGTCGCCCGCCGGCGCGATGCGGGCCAGCAGCGTCGTGGCCAGCACGCCCGCGCCGACGAGCGGCTCGGGCAGTTGCGCACGGCCGGCCTCTTCCAGCACGGCGGCCATCGCATGCCAGCCCAGGCCGAGCCCGCCCAGCGCTTCGGGCACGCTCATGCCCAGCCAGCCGACCGAGGCGATTTCCTTCCAGTATTCGCGGTCGCCCGCCGCCTTGCGCTTGCGTTGGCGCTGGTCGCGGCGCTGCAGAAAGTCGCGCGCGCTGTCGCGGATTTCTTCGATGAACTCGTGGTCGATGGCGTTCATACGATGCCCTCGGCTTGCAAGCGTCCGATCGCGTCGTCAGACAGGCCCAGTTCCGCGCGCAGGATGTTGGCGGTGTGTTCGCCCAGCATGGGGGGCGGCAGGCCGACGGCGATGGGCGTGCCGGAGAAATGGATGGGATTCCGGATGACGGGCATGGCGCCCAGGGCGGGATGCTGGACGCTGCCCAGCACCTCGCGGTGCCGCACCTGCGGATCCTCGAATACCTGGTCCATGGTGTAGATGGGCCCGCAGGGAACATTGGCGCCGGCCAGGGCCAGGTTCCAGTCGGCCACCGTGCGCGCCCGCATCGCCGGTTCGATCAGCCGGGACAGGTCCGCCTGCGCGGCCGCCCGCTTGGGGTTGGTGTCAAAGCACGGATCCTGCGCCAGCGCGGGCAGGCCGATGACGCGGCAGAAGCTGCCAAACTGCGAGTCGTTGCCGACCGCCACCATCAGGTGTCCATCCGCGCACTCGAAGGCGCGAAACGGCGCGGTGATCTGCGAGGCCGAGCCCATGCGGGCGGGCAGTTTGCCGCTGGCCAGGTAATTCATGCCGATGTGCGAAATGGCCGCGATCTGCGCATCCAGCAGCGCCAGGTCGATGTGCTGGCCCACGCCCGAGATCTGGTCGCGGTGCCGCAGCGCGGCCAGGATGGCCGACACCGCGTAAAACCCCGCGGTCAGGTCGGACACCGAATAGCCGGCCTTTACCGGCCCCGCGCCGGGTTCCCCGTCCGGCACGCCCGTCACGCTCATCAGGCCGCTCATGGACTGGAAGATGGGGTCGTAGCCCGGCAGATGGCTGTAGGGGCCGGTCTGGCCGAACCCGGTGATCGAGCAATACACCAGGCGCGGATTCAGGGCCGACAGCGCGGCGTAATCCAGCCCGTAGCGCCGCAGGTCGCCGGCCTTGAAGTTCTCGATGAGAATGTCGGCCTTTTGCGCGAGCTGGCGCACCAGTTCCTGGCCCTCTGGCCGCGAGATGTCCAGGGTCAGGGACTTCTTGCCGCGGTTCATCGCGACGAACGAGGACGTCTCGCGGCTGGGCTGCCCGTCGCGGTCCGGCATGGGATAGCCCTGGTGCCGCACGTCGTCGCCGCGGCCGGGGCGCTCCACCTTGATGACCTCGGCGCCGAAATCGGCCAGCATCTGCGCGGCCCACGGCCCGGAGAACACGCGGCTCAGGTCCAGGACCTTCACGCCTTCCAATGCACTGCTCATGGCGGCCTCTCCTTATCGGCCCTGGAACACGGGGGCGCGCTTCTCCAGGAACGCGCGCCGCGCTTCCTGCGCGTCCTCGGTCTTGCCAATGGCCGCCGTCATGTCCTGTTCGTAGCGGTAGCCGTCGCGCAGGCTCATGTCTTCGATGGCGTTGAGCGTCTGCTTGGCCAGCACCGTGGCCAGCGGACTCTTGGAGGCCAGCTCGCGGGCCAGTTCCATCGCGCGGTCCATCAGCGCGTCGGCGGGCACGGCGGCTTCGACGATGCCCAGCCGGTAGAGCTCGTCGCCATCGACGCGCAGGCCGGTCAGCATCATCCGGCGCAGGCGCGAATGGCCGAAGAGCCGCATGCCGTGCCGACCGCCGCCCAGCAGCCCCACGTTGATCTCGGGCAGGCCCACGACCGCATCGGAGGCGGCCAGCAGGATGTCGCACGAGGCCACGATCGCCAGGCCGGCGCCCAGGGCCGCGCCGTTGATCGCGCCCACCACGGGCTTGGCGCATTCGCGGATCGCATGAAAACACTCGCGCGTGCGGCGCGAGTGCTGCGGCAGGTCGCCCGGCCCCTTGATGGTGGCGGCGCGGTTCTTCAGGTCGGCGCCGGCGCAGAAGGCCTTGCCCTGGCCCGACAGCACCACGGCGCGCACCTCGGGCGTCTCCGAAATGCGGTCCAGCACCCAGGACAACTCGTTCATCATCTCGGTGCTGAGCGCATTCACGGGCGGATTGGCCAGCAGGATCGTCGCGACGCCGTCGGCAATCTCTACCTGCAGCGCGGTGTAGGGGCCTGCCAGGTTTTCCGGCATGTTCATGTCTCTCTCCTTGTTGTTCAGATGATCTTGCGGTCGCGATAGTCCTGGATCTGTTCAGCCGACAGGCCCAGCTCCGTCAACACGTCGGCGGTGTGCTGGCCCAGCAGCGGCGGCGCGGCATCGGCGCGCAGCGCGGCGTTGCCAAATCGCAGCGGGTTCATCACCTGCGGCACCGAACCGGCGACGGGGTGCGGCAGGCGCCGCAGCATGGCGCGGTGCACCACCTGCGGGTCTTCGAACACTTCGGGCACGGTATTGATGGAGCCTGCCGGAACGCCGGCCTGCTTCAGGGCCGCCAGCCAGTGCGCGCGCGGCTGCGCGGCGAAGATCGCGTCCAGGATCGGGTCCAGCGAATCCTGGTTCTTCACGCGCTGGCTGTTGGTGAGGTAGCGGGGATCCTGCGCCAGCTCGGGCGTGCCCAGCACGCCGCACAGCGTGGCGAACTGCGCGTCGTTGCCGACCACGATCACGATGTCGCCGTCGGCGCAGGCAAAGGTGCGCTGCGGCTGGATGTTGGGATGCGCGGTGCCGGTGCGGCGCGGCACCTTGTTGCCCAAGAGGAAGTTCATGGCCTGGTTGGCCAGCAGGCCGACCTGCACGTCCAGCATCGCGACGTCGATGTATTCGCCCTGGCCGGTCTGCGCGCGGCGCAGCAGCGCCGCCACGATGCCCAGCGCGGCGTAGACGCCGGTGGTCAGGTCCACGATCGGCACGCCCACCTTCTGGGGACCGCCGCCGGGCTTGTCGTCGCGTTCGCCGGTGACGCTCATCAGGCCGCCCATGGCCTGGATCAGGAAGTCGTACGCCGGTTCGGCGGCGCGCGGTCCGGTCTGGCCAAAGCCCGTGACCGAGCAGTACACCAGGCGCGGATTGATCTTGGACAGCGATTCGTAGTCCAGCCCCATGCGCGCCAGGGTGCCGACCTTGTAGTTTTCGAGCACCACGTCCGCGTCGCGCGCCAGTTCCTTGACCAGCGCCTGGCCTTCGGGCGTCTGCAGGTCCAGCGTGATGGAACGCTTGCCCCGGTTGGTGGCGATGAAGTAGGCGCCGTCTTTCGTGTCCTGGCCTTGCTCGTCCTTCAGGAAGGGCGGTCCCCAGGACCGGGTGTCGTCGCCCTGGCCCGGCCGCTCGACTTTGATGACGTCAGCGCCCAGGTCGGCCAGGATCTGGCTCGCCCACGGACCGGCCAGGATGCGGCTCAGGTCCAGGACTTTGAGGTTGGATAACAGCGGCTGCAAAGCCTTCTCCTTGACTGCGGTGATGTGAAGGCAGTCTAGGATTCGCCGGGCTCCGGAGGAGGAGCCCGGGGGCGCAAAGCTGTTATGCGGTTCGGGCTGCGCCCGGGGGGCGCGGGGAGGGGGCCGCGCTTACCTTCCGGTGTCCGGGTAATTGGGGCCGGGGTCGCGGAATCCGCCGCTGCTGTAGGGATTGACCGCGCCGGGATGGGGCGGTCCGCCCGGGCCGGAGGTGCATCCGGCCAGCAGCAGGGCAACGGCAAGGAGGGAAATCAGGTGATTCAGCGGGGCTTTCATGTGGGTCTCCTGCGTCTGCCCCTCAGCAGGCGCGCTTGCAGCGAATGAAGCGATTATAGGGCGGCGCATGCAGGGCAGCGCGTCCGGGGGGCGGCGCGCAAAAGCAAACCGGGCGGCATCCCATGCAGGATGCCGCCCGGCGGGTTCCGGCGCGTGGCGCTCAGTTCTTCAGCGTGGGCGAGAACAGCGCCAGGACCTTGCTGTAGTCCCGGCCGCCGCCCGACAGCATTTCAGCCACGGACACGCCGTTGCGCGGATTCAAGGTCAGATGGATCTCGCGGTCTTCGCCGCTGGCGAAATTGGCCGCCGCCGAGCAAGCGTCGTCGTTGTCCTCGAAGCCCGCCATCGCCTGGCGCTGGATGCACTGCTTGCGGGCGTCGTCGATGAACTTGTCGAACAGCTTGGCGCGCTGCTTGTCCGGGTTGCCCTCGCCGGGGACGGCGGCGATGTTGTACCGCTTGTAGAGTTCGATGCTGCGCTTGACGTAGCCGTCGTCCTTGAGCGACAGGCTGCCCTCCGTGATGCGGACTTGCGCCAGGGGCGCCAAAGCGCGGTCGATCCGGCCCAGGCCCATGATGCCCATCATGCCCAGCGCGCCAAGCGCCGCGCCGTCCTCGGCCAGGGCGGCGGCACCGTTGACACGCTCCAGGCCCAGCATCAGCTCGGCGTCCAGCGCGTCGGGTTGCTCGAGGTTGAGGTGGATCGACGCGTTGTCGTCGTCCCGCTGGTAGTCCCAGCGCACGCGCAGGTTGGCGGGGGGCAGGTCGGATTTGCCCGCCTGGCGGATAAGGTCCGTCTGGCTGAGCACGCTGTTGCCGTTGGGCAGCGCGGCGCCTTCGATCGTCACGTCGCCGCTCTGGCGGTCGTACGAGTTGCGCAGGCCGCTGATCTTGACGGTCTCGATGCGGGCGATGGGCGACGCCGCCGAGCCGATCGTGACTTCCTTCAACTTGGCGGAGCCGAACGGCGACGCCGAAATGCTCTTCCAATGCACCATGTCGCGCTGGCCGGTCTTGTCCAGCAGCGCCAGCAGTTCATCTTCGGCCTTGCCGGACGCATAGACGCCCAGCCCCCACCAGGCGCAGGCGAGCGCCGCCACGACGCCGCCCGCGATCAGGGATTTCTTTTGTTTGATCATTGCGTTGCTCGTCCGGCTATCAGGGTTGGGTGGCTTGGTCGATCACGGCCTGGGCCTGTTCTGGCGTCCAGTCGGGCAGGCCCAGCATCATGCGCGCGCCCACCAGCGGATCGTTCAGGTCGGCGCAGCCTTCTTTCTTGCACGCGTGGGGCGCGCCCTGGCCCAGCGTCAGCAGGGTCAGGGGCAGGCCGCGGCCATCGACGCGCTTCGGGTCCAGCGTGATGTCTCCGGGGACCAGGTACCAGCCTTCCTTCAGCGACTTCTGGCCGGGCAGGCGCATTTCGTACGGCCAGTCGGCGACGGCGTCGTTGTCTTCGTGGTCGTCCACGTGGACCACCATGCTTACCGTGGCCTTGCGGCCGGCCATCAGGCCGCCGTAGCTGCCGCCGGTCAGCGGCTGGTAGCGCACGTCGCGCACCATGCGGCCCAGGATGCCCTGGGGATCGTTCTTGGCCTGCTCGACCAGGTTCTGGTACTGGCGCAGGTTGTCGCGTTCCTTGTTGGCCAGGCGCATCTGGGCTTCGCGCTTTTTGCGGGCCAGGATCTCGTCGCGCTTGAACAGGTAGTTCTGCGCATACTGCAGGTTGTAGCGCCATTCGCTCTTGGGCTTGCCGGTGCGCCAGTCGGTGGCGCGGTTGGCGTTGATGGCGTAGAGCAGATGCTCGGTCTGCCCGCCGATGGCCCCTTCCTCGAAGCTGTCCGAGAACACGATTTGCGCGTTGGCGGCGTCGGGGACCGACGTGCGCTCCAGCACGCGCAAGGCGGCGTCCACAGCCACTCGGATGTCGGCGGCGTTGCGGAACGCGTCCGCGCTTTCCGTGACCACATCGATCCGGTTGTAGCGCCAGGACTGCAGCGCGTCGTTGTACGACGCGTGTTCAGCGCGCAGCAGATAGTGCGAGCGGCTTACCGGGTCGCTGTCCATGTGGAACCACAGCGTGCCGTTTTCGCCGACGTGGGCCAGGCGCGCCGCGTTTACGGGCGCCGCAAAGGGAATGCCCGACACCAGCCAGACGTCATCCGTATGCGCGATGCGGGCGCCGTCCGAGCGTTCCAGCCGCAAGCGGCCCTTGCCCGTCGCGAAGCCGTCGGGGCCGCAAGCCAGGCCGTCTGACTTCAGCGTGATGTACTGCGCGCCGTCGCCCAGTTGGAAGGTCGAGATCACCTTGCAGCCGTTCTGGTCCTGCATGACCTTGAGTTGCTTGGTTCCGGCCATCGCGGCGGCCGCCTGCGGGGGCGCCCAACCGTTGACCGCGAACGCGGCTTGCTGCGGAGCAGGGGCTGGAGCCGGAGCCGGGGCTGGAGCCGGAGCCGGGGCTGAAGCCGGAGCCGGGGCCGGGGGAGCGGCAGCGGGCGCCGCAGGCTGGGCGTCGGCGACCGCTGCGGCCGGCACGGGGGTAGGCGCCGGCTCGGGTGCAGGCGCCGGCGCGGCTGGGACCGCAGCCATCGCGGAAGCGGCTGGAGCGGCAATCGCGGGCGCCGGTGCTGCGGGCGCGGCCGCTGCGGCCGGCGTGGCGAAGATCGGGGCCGGCGCCATTGCGGCAGCCGGCGGCGTTGCAGGGGCGGCCGGGGCCGGCGGGATGGGTGCTTGCGGCGCAGCTTGCTCGGCGACAGGCGTGGCGGCTGTCGCGACCACGGCAGGCGTGGGAACAGCCGGCGCTGCGGCAGTTGGTGCGGCGGCAGTTGGCGATGCGGTAGCAGTTGCCGCGGCAGCCGGTGCTGCGGCAGCCGGTGCGGCGACAGCCGGGGCAGCAGCAGCCGGGGCAGCCGCAGCCGGGGCAGCAGCAGCCGGGGCAGCAGCAGCCGGGGCAGTCGCAGCCGTTGCCACCGCAGCCGGCGCTGCGGCCATCTGCATCGTCCAGCCGGAGGCCTTGGCGCTGGTGCCTTCGGCGACGCGGGCGCCGGCACTGTTGACGCTGGTCCAGCGCAGGTCGGACGCCTGCGGGCATTGCTTGTTGAGCAGCACCCCGATCTTGGGCAGCAGCCGGCCCAGCGCTGCCGCGTCGGGCGTGCCGCCGTAGACGGCGCGCAGGTTCAGTTGCGGACCGCACCAGGCCGAGCCATTGGCGTGGTCAATGAAAATCTCGATGTTTTCCGCCTTGGAATATGCCAGGCGATACGCCTCGGCGTGCGCCGGCGCACTGCCGACGCTGGCGGCAATTGCCGCGGCCACGCAAACCTTCTTCATCCTTTAAGCCTCGCCCTGTACGCTTTGGTTTACAGTATAACATTGCGTATCATTTCGACATAAATGATACGACTGTAAGAGTCACCAGTTACAAGTAAATTCTTATTTTTAATCAAGAGGTTATTGAATGATGGCGGCGAGCGTTGGTGGCGTTTTGGCGAAGATGGCAAGCAAGCCCGGCACTAGCCGTTCGGTCGGTGCAATAGTCCTGATTTCCGGCGTGGCGGCGCTGTCGGGCTGCGTCAGCACCGGCTCCGGCAAGATGGGGCTGGATTTCGGCGAAGTCCTGGCCCAGGAACAGCAGGTGTTCATGGTCAACGGCGAGCGCGCCGCGCTGCGCCGCTACTACAACGACTCCTACGACATCAAGCTCTATGGTCAGAAGAAAGTCATGGAACTCGACGTCACCGGCAACACGATGCTGGTGGCCAACGTCGCCGAGGTGCCGGGCGCCACGCTGATCACCCTGGACGTGCCGCAACCCGGTTGCAGCCACGTCTATCACGTGTACCGGGTATCAGGCACACAGTCCTCGAAGTGGGGGACCGGATATCGCAGTTGCGAAGGCCCGCTGTCCTTCAAGGTGGCCAACGGCCAATGGACCGCCCGCCAGACCGTAAAGCCCGCCGTCGGCAAACCCTACATGCTGGTCTACCAGGACGGCAATCTCTACACCCGTCCGCTTGAAGCCGCCAAGCCGCGCGTGCCGGCCAGGCCGCGCCCGAAAGCGGCGCCGAAGGCCGCGCCGCCCAAGCCCACGGCCCCCGTGGCCGACGCCGTGAACCTGGATGACGTGGCGGCGCCGGCCGCTGCGGCCAACCTGGATGAGATCGATGCGCCGCCGCCCGGCAAGATCAACACCAGTGGCTTGAAGGCCGACACGTCCAGCGACGTGAAGATGAAGGACGAGAAGTAAGTTCGCCGGCGGCAAAGGCTGCCCGCACTTTCCAGGCCGGCTGCGCGAGCAGCCGGCTTTTTCATTGCCCGATGAATCCAGTGCAGCATTTCGCGGGACTAAGGCAGGAAGGCTGCCGAGTATGGCCAGGCACGCAAGTCGGCGGACATGGTGGAGAACCGTGGCGGGCAGACAGCCCGGCCAGCAGGCCCGAGAGGACGGGCTTGGCGTGAGCTTATTCGGGCCTTGAAAACAAAAGCCCCGGCTCTAGGCCGGGGTGGGTATCAGGTCTTACATGATGGGTCGTAGGCTTGCGCCCATTGGAAGCCATCACCAACCTTGTCGCTATGGTACCGCACTTGCGCCCGCCAGCGTCAACCCCGACCGCTGGCGGGCCGCCACACTGGAGGTTCCTCGACCGTATGCCCCAGACTTTGCAATATCGGCCCGTGCTGATCGATTCGCTCATCAGCAACGAGCGTATCAACAGCTACCAGAGCGTATTCCACCCGGCCAACGACGTGGAACTGATGGGCGTGTACCTCTGGAACGCGCACGTCTGCGGCGCTCTGTTCCCTCTGATTGGCGCGGTGGAAATCACGTTGCGCAACGCCATCGACCAGGCGCTTGTCGCCGATTTGGGGCGCTTCTGGTGGGCGGGCGGAAAGCTGCACTATCGTTCCTTCGCGCCGGGCGTGGATGCGCCGCATCCGGTGCAGGCCGTGCGTGACAACTTCGCCAAGGCGACCCGAAACCATACCGCCGAGCAGCGCCGCCGCCATGCGGTGCGCGGCAAGCTCACACCGCACCATCACGGCGTGATTGCCAAGACGGAATTTTCTACGTGGGAGTTCCTGCTGGATGCCGAGTTCATGGGACGCGGGCTGATCTGGCCCAAGCACCTGTCCGGCGTGTTTCGCGGGTCGTGGCCGGTGCATCAGGCTGGTGCGATGTTGGCCCATGTGAATGATCTGGTTGCCACGTCGCGCGACTTCCGCAACCGGCTGTTTCACCATGAACCAGCATGGAAACGATATGGCGTCTTGACCGAGGCGGACGCCTTGCAGCACTTGCAAGAGAAGATCGCCAAGGTCGAAAACCTGCTGGCACTGATACATCCGGAAAGCCTGCGGCTCTTGCAGGCCAATGGGCTGTTGCGGAACGCGCACCGGGCCTGCACGTCGGCCGAGATTCGGCGCTTTCAGCATCTGGCACAAGTGCATCAGATCGGCTCGCTGGACGTGCTGGCCGAATTGCTGACGCGATACACGCAGGAGAACAGCGTTTTGACCGCCCGACTACATCCGGAATCGCAACTACGCTTCCTGATTCTGCCGCCATGAACCTACCTTGGACGGCATGGTTTACGGCCGGCGGCGCGGCATTACGCTCGTATGGGAATGGCACCGCCCGCCGTGGCTTGGCCGCATGCGCAGCGCAGTGCCGTCAGGCGCGCATTGCGCAAACCAGGAACAAGCGGCGCGCATCACGACCTTGATATGTCCTGGTTCCGATAGCGGACATTTTTCAAGTCTGTTCGCTTGACCTGGTCTTGGCCTTGATCCGCGGCCCGTCGCAGCGGTCCCGGTATGCCTGCACCGCGCTGGAACCCGACGGCTGAAAATACGGATGCGGATAGGCGGCTTCCCGTAACGCGCTGTGCATGCGCACGCCCCAGACGCATTCGCGCTGCGCCTCGTCCCACAGCCGCGTGGCGTGCTCGCGCTGGCCGTCGCGCCACAGCGCCAGTCCGTAGTCGGCCACCATTTCCTGGTCGCGCGGCAGATCGCGGTAGGCGTCGCGCATCAGGCGCAGCCCTTCTTCGGTCTGGCCGCGCAGGGCCAGGATCCAGCCCAGCGTGCCCTGGTTGTAAGGACGCGTGCCGTAGCGGTCCAGCGAGCGGCGGGCCTGTTCCTCGGCTTGCGCCAGGTAGTCCGGGAAGTCCGCCAGGTAATAGGCCGTGTTGTTGGCCAGGTCGTCGCCCGTCGGCGCGCGCGCGCCGTCGCGGCGGGATTGCCGGGCCTGCAATGCGTTCGAATCGGCCAGAACCAGTTCCGGCATGCCCAGCAGCTGTTGCACGGCCAGGCGTTCGCGCAGGAGATCCGTCTTGACGGGCTTGAGCCATTGGGGAAACGGCCGTTGCCGCGCCTGCATCAGCCAGTGGCGGGCCAGGTCGGGCTGGCCGGCCAACAGCAGCAGGCGGGCCAGGTCCAGCTGCTGCGTCGGGGTCTTTGCACAACGCATCGCGGCGATCCGTTCGCGCGCGCCGTCGGCGTCGTTTTGCGCAAACTTGCGGTTGATGGCGTCGAGCTCGCTAAAGCACGACCCGTCGGCGGTGACCCGTCCTTCGATGGACAGGGAGATCGATCCGGCCGGCACGTCATGGCTGAAGTACGCCGTGGCGCCCTGACGGGTGGTGTAGCCCAGGTCCACCCACTGTTCGCCCCAGCGCAGGTGCATGGTCATGATGTAGGGCCAGCCGGGCAGCGGCTCGTCGTCGCCGCTGCGCAGCAGCTGGAAGAAATGGCCCCACGGCCCGTCGCCGATGCGGCGCAGCAGGGTGAAGTCGTCGGCGCGATGGGGCAACGCGGTGCGGATGCGCGCCGTGCGGCCCTGGGCGTCGGTCACGCCGTGCAGGATGCCATCGGCGCGGGGCGTGTCGAGGATGGCGTCGTCCTTGCCCGTGAGGAAGACGCGGTAGGGCGTGTCGGGCGCCGGGGTTACGCCATCGCGGGTCGGCAGCATCAGCGTCAGGACGTGCTCGGTGGACGGGGCCTGCTCGGCCGCGTCCGGCGTGTGCGGATCGGCCGAGGCGGCGATGGGCGCGGCCTGCGTGGCGGGCACGAACCCCGCCAGCGCCGCGGCCAACCAAAGCGCGGGCAGGGTGCGGGGCCCTCGGGGGCGTGGCGGCGCGGGTTGCGCGGCGTGTCGTGCGGCGTGTCGTGCGGGAACCGGTCCGGGGCGATGCTGCGGATGCTTCATGGAACTGCCGATGATGCCGGGCCGCTGCACAGTGCCGCGACGGGCGGGGTGGTTGGGGGCGCGCAGGTTCCAGCCCCCGCGCGCCAGTGCGACGCGGATTGTCGCATCAGCCATGGGATCCGGGCGAATCCGCGCGGGCCGCGCCGCGCCCGGTGCGGGGCTGAAGGCCCGGCCCGGCTGCGTCCAAGCTGTGGCATGCTCCCGCCACTTCCCTCCCGGTGGCCTTCGCCCAAATCCCGCATGCCCAAGCTCCTCTCGCGTGTCCTGGACCTTGTCCTGCTGTCCTTCGCCGCCGCGCTTTTCGGCGCCTGCCTGACCTCCCTGGTGTCCACCGGCGCCTACGGCTGGATGGTCCCCGATGCGCCCTACGTGTACGAACCCCGCGACTTCTATGCACAGGCCGTCCTGGCGGGCCTGGCAGGCATGATGGCGCTGATGCTGGCCGAGCGTTCGGCCAGGCTGCGGCAATCGCCGCCTGGGCGCGCCGTGGCGACCTTTGCCGCCGCGCTCCTCGCCCTGTACCTGGCGCCGCCGTCGCCGCAGGTCTTCGGCAACACCTGGGCGCCCGGCGAGGCAACGCGCGAGCTGTTCCTCGCGCAACTGCACATGGTGCTGCCCATCGCCCTGGCCGTCACCGCGCTGCGGTGGGGGTTGCAGCGGGTTTTGCGCTAGGATTGTCGTTACCCAACCCCGCCTGCCCTGGAGAATCCCCGCATGTCCTCCCTAGACGCCTTCGCCATCACCAAGAAGTGGCCCGCCCGGCATCCCGACCGCATCCAGCTTTATTCGCTGCCCACGCCCAACGGAGTGAAGGCGTCGATCATGCTGGAAGAAACAGGGCTGCCCTATGAGCCGCACCGGGTCGGCTTCGAATCCAGGGATCAGTTCTCGCCGGAATTCCTGTCGCTCAGCCCGAACAACAAGATCCCGGCCATCCTCGACCCGAACGGGCCGGACGGCAAGCCGCTGGGCCTGTTCGAGTCCGGCGCGATCCTGGTGTATCTGGCCAGCAAGGCCGGCCAGTTCATCCCGGCCGACACGGCGGGGCGCTTCGAGACGCTGCAATGGGTGATGTTCCAGATGGGCGGCATCGGTCCGATGTTCGGCCAACTGGGGTTCTTCCACCGCTTCGCGGGCAAGGAGTACGAGGACAAGCGCCCGCGCGATCGCTACGTGGAAGAGTCCAAGCGCCTGTTGGCGGTGCTGGACCAGCGCCTGCAAGGGCGCGACTGGGTGATGGGCGACCAGTACACCATCGCCGACATCGCGATTTTCCCGTGGGTGCGCAACCTGGTGGGCTTCTACGAGGCCGGCGAACTGGTCGGCTTTCCGCAGTTCAAGAACGTCGCGCGCGTGCTGGAGGCGTTTGTCGCGCGCCCGGCGGTCGCCAAGGGACTGACCATCCCGGGCTGACCCATGGAACTGCGCCAGCTCCGTTACTTCGTGCGCGTGGTCGAGGCGGGCAGCATCGGCCGGGCGGCCATGTCGATCGGCATGGTCACCTCGGCGCTCAGCCAGCAGATCAGCCGCCTCGAAGGCGAACTGTCCACCCGCCTCTTGCAGCGCAGCGCCAGCGGCGTGGTGCCCACGGACGCGGGGCTGGCCTTCTTCCGGCAGGCGCAGCTTGCCCTGCGCCACGCCGACGACGCGGTGCAGGCCGCGCAGCAGGCGCGGCTGGCCGGCCACGTCAGCGTCGGCCTGCCGTCCACGACGGCGGCGGTGCTGGGGGCGCCCTTCCTGAAAGCCATGAACGAGCGCTACCCCGACATCCGGCTGCATCTGGTCGAGGCGTTGTCGGGCCACCTGACGGACATGCTCAACGGCCGCCTGCTGGACCTGGCCATCGTGTTCCACGCCGAGTCCGCGCGCCGCTGGAGCGTAATGCCGCTGCTGGACGAGCCGCTGTTCCTGTTCGCCCGGCCGGACATGCCGGGTGTGCCCGCCATGCCGGCCGGCGGCACGACGCGGCTGGAAGCCATCGCCGACCTGCCGCTGGTGCTGCCCAGCGGCCGCCACGGGCTGCGCGCCCTGGTCAACAACGCCTTCCTGCAATTGGGGCGCACGCCGCGTGTGGTGGCCGAGGTCGATGGCCTGTCGCTGCTGATGGACGTGGTGCAGCAGGGCGCCGCCGCCACCATCCAGCCCAGCTCCGCGACCGCGCGCATCGCGCCCGGCCAGTTGCAGATGGCGCGCATCGACGATGCCCATCTGTTCCGCTCCAACCTGCTGGCCAGCCTGTCGGACGAGGAACTGTCCCCCGCGGCGCTGGCCGCCCGGCTGGTCATGGCCGACGTGTCCCGCACCCTGGCCCGCGAGGGCAAATGGGCCGTGGTGACTCTTCACGAATCGTGAACACCCGTTGACGCCTGCCTGATATCGCGGCGGCGCTCCGCTGCGTACAGTCTGCCCCTTGAACTGGGGAAGATGGCATGGTTGACGTCTTGGTGATTGGTGGGGGCAATGCGGCGCTGTGCGCGGCCCTGATGGCGCGGGAAGCCGGCGCCAGCGTCCTGCTGCTGGAAGCGGCGCCGAAGGAATGGCGGGGCGGCAATTCGCAGCACACGCGCAATCTGCGCTGCATGCACGATGCGCCGCAGGATGTGCTGGTCGACGCGTATCCCGAAGAAGAATACTGGCAGGACCTGCTCAAGGTGACGGGCGGGCTGACCAATGAACACCTGGCGCGGCTGGTCATCCGCGAATCGTCCACCTGTCGCGACTGGATGCGCCGCCACGGCGTGAACTTCCAGCCGCCGCTGTCGGGCGCGCTGCACGTGGCGCGCACCAATGCCTTCTTCATGGGCGGCGGCAAGGCGCTGGTCAATGCCTATTACCGCAGCGCCGAGGCGCTGGGCGTGCAGATCCGCTACAACGCGCCGGTCGATGCGCTGGAACTGGACAACGGCCGCTTCGTGGCCGCGCGCATCGGCGCCGAACGCATCGAGGCCCGCGCCTGTGTGCTGGCCGCGGGCGGCTTCGAGTCCAACCGCGAGTGGCTGCGCGAAGCCTGGGGCCAGAACGAGCGCGGCGAATGGCCGGCCGACAACTTCCTGATCCGCGGCACGCGCTTCAACATGGGCGTGCTGCTCAAATTCATGCTGGATGCCGGCGCCGACGGCATCGGCGACCCGTCCCAATCGCATTGCGTGGCCATCGACGCCCGCGCGCCGCTTTACGACGGCGGCATCTGCACCCGCATCGACTCCGTATCGCTGGGCGTGGTGGTCAATCGCGATGCCGAGCGCTTCTACGACGAGGGCGAGGACTTCTGGCCCAAGCGCTACGCCATCTGGGGCCGCCTGACGGCCATGCAGCCGGGCCAGATCGCCTATTCCATCATCGACGCCAAGGCCGTCGGCCGCTTCATGCCGCCGGTGTTTCCGGGCGTGAAGGCCGACACCCTGGCCGAGCTGGCCGTCAAGCTGGGCCTGGACCCGGCCACCTTCGAGAAGACGATCGGCGACTACAACGCGGCTTGCCGCGTGGGCAAGTTCGACCACACCGCGCTGGACGACTGCCACACCGAAGGCCTGACGCCCGCCAAGACGCACTGGGCCCGTCCCATCGATACCGCGCCGTTCTACGGCTACGCCCTGCGGCCCGGCATCACCTTTACCTACCTGGGCCTGAAGGTGGACGACACCGCCGCGGTCCGTTTCAACGACACGCCCAGCGACAACCTGTTCGTCGCGGGCGAAATGATGGCCGGCAACGTGCTGGGCAAGGGCTATACGGCGGGCGTGGGCATGTCCATCGGCACGGCCTTCGGCCGCATTGCCGGCACCCGCGCCGCCGCGGCGGCGCGCAGCCAGAAACCTGCGGGAGCACAACGTGAAGCAGCTTGAAGCCCTGGCCCGCGAGGCGCAGTCCTTTTCCAGCAGCCAGTCCGGCCCGGCGCCGGCGATGGCCGAGCAGCCGGTGCATTTCCACACCCGCGGCGCCAAGCCGCTGACGGAAACGCTGACCGACGATGAAACCGAAGTGGCGCGCGTCATGCAGATCTGCAACGCCTGCCGCTATTGCGAAGGGTTCTGCGCGGTGTTTCCCGCCATGACGCGCCGCCTGGAATTCGGCAAGGCCGACCTGAACTACCTGGCCAACCTGTGCCACAACTGCGGCGCCTGTCTGCACGCGTGCCAGTACGCACCGCCGCATGAGTTCGCCGTCAATGTGCCGCAGGCCATGGCCAAGGTGCGCATGCAGACCTATACCGACTACGCCTGGCCGGCCGCGCTGGGCACGCTGTACAAGCGCAACGGCCTCGCGCTGTCGCTCGCCACGGCCGCGGGCCTGGCGCTGTTCCTGGTCCTGGCGGTGGTGATGGCCGGCGGCCTGTTCCACGAGCCGATGGCCGGCAATTTCTACGCCGTATTCCCGCACAACACGCTGGCGCTGATGTTCGGCGTGGTGTTCGGATTTTCGATGCTGGCGCTGGCGGTGGGCGTGACGCGCTTCTGGCGCAACGTCAGCCCGGGGGCGGCCTCGGGCGCGGCGGTGGCCGAGGCCGCGCACGATGCGCTGCGCCTGCGCTACCTGGACGGCGGCCACGGCAAGGGCTGCAACAACGCCGACGACGCGTTCACGCTGTGGCGCAGGCGCTTTCACCACTTCACGTTCTACGGCTTCATGCTGTGCTTCGCGGCCACCTGCGTCGCGACGCTGTACCACTATCTGCTGGACCTGCAGGCCCCGTACCCGATCCTGAGCGCGCCGGTGCTGCTGGGCACCGCGGGCGGCATCGGCCTCTTGATCGGTCCGGCCGGATTGCTGTGGCTGAACCTCAAGCGCCATCCGCTGCAGGGCGACGCCGCGCAAAAGCCGATGGACCGGGGCTTCATCGTCCTGCTGTTCCTGACCAGCGCGACCGGCCTGGCGCTCCTGGTCGGCCGCGACGGCGGCGCGATGGCGCTGCTGCTGGCGATCCACCTGGGCGTGGTGATGGCGCTGTTCCTGACCTTGCCGTACGGAAAGTTCGCGCACGGCATCTACCGGTCGGCCGCGCTCTTGAAGTGGTCCATCGAAAAGCGTCAACCCAACAAGCTGCAGCTCGGTTCGGACTGACCGGACCGGCTTTATCGCCGATATGACGGCGCCCCAGGAAGGCGCCGCAATCGATAACAACCGAGGAGACTTCAATGTTCCGCTCACGACTGCTGGCGCGCGTTGCGCTGGCCGCCTGTATGACGCCGGCGCTGCCGGCGGCGCATGCGCAATCCTTCCCCGCCAAGCCCATCACGCTGGTCGTTCCCCATTCGGCTGGCGGCACGTCCGACATCCTGGCCCGCACGGTTGCCGCGGAAGCCGCCAAGACGCTCGGCCAGACCATCGTCATCGACAACAAGGGCGGCGCCAACGGCACCATCGCCGCCAAGCAGGTGGCTTCGAGCGCGCCGGACGGCTACACGCTGCTGCTGGCGACCGCCAGCACGCACGGCATCAACCCGTCGCTGTACTCGCGTATTTCGTACGACGCCGTGAAGGACTTCACGCCCGTCACGCTGCTGGCCACCGTGCCGAACGTGCTGGTCGTGGGCCCCAACGTCAAGGCCGGGAACGTCCAGGAGCTGATCGCCTACATCCGTTCGCAGGGCGACAAGACCAACATGGGCTCGGCCGGCGCCGGCACGCCGGGGCACCTGGCCGGCGAGATGTTCAAGAGCGAGGCCAAGCTGGAATTCACGCACGTGCCCTACAAGGGCGGCAGCCCCGCGATCACGGACCTGATCGGCGGGCAGATCGACTTCATGTTCACCACCATTCCGGGCGTGCTGCCGCACGTGAAGGCGGGCACGCTGCGCGCGCTGGCCGTCACCTCGCCCGAACGCTCGTCGGCCATGCCCGACGTGCCGACCATGGCCGAATCGGGCCTGCCGGGGTTCCAGGCGGTGTCGTGGCACGGCATCGTCGCGCCCGCCGGCACGCCGGATGCGGTGGTGGCCCAGCTCAACCAGGCGCTGAGCAGCGCGCTGGCCGCGCCCGAAGTCAAGCAGCGCCTGCTGGAAGAGGGCGCGCGCGCGTCCGGGGTGAACACCGCCGCCTACGGCAAGTTCATCCAGACGGAGATCACCGCGTGGGCGAAAACGGTCAAGGACTCCGGCGCCACCGCGAACTGACGCGGCAAACCCGCGTCATCTGCCTGCCAGCAGTTTGCCCAACGTCGCCATCCCTTGCTCCATGCCGTCATGCCACGGATGGCCGTGGTTCAGGCGCAGGAAATTGCCGAACGCGCCTGACGCCGAGAACAGCGGTCCCGGCGCGATGCTGATGCCGTGGTCCAGCGCGGCGCGGTGCACCTTCATGGTGTCGATGTGCGCCGGCAGCTCGACCCAGACGAAGTACCCGCCGGCCGGGCGCGTGGCGCGCGTGCCCTTCGGAAAGTAGCGCGCGATGGCCTGCAGCATTTCGCCCTGCTGCAGCGCCAGCGCCTGCCGGAATTGCCGCAGGTGGCGGTCGAAGCCGCCTTTTTCCAGGTAGGCCGCGATGGCGGCCTGGGTGGGGGCGGGTGTGGCGAGGCTGGTGGTCAGCTTGTTGCGCATGATGCGCCGCGTGTGGCGCCCGCCGGCCACCCAGCCCACGCGGTAACCCGGCGCAAGCGTCTTGGAAAACGACGAGCAGTGCATCACGATGCCCTCGGTATCGAACGCCTTGGCGGGCCGCGGCCGGGTTTCGCCGAAATAGAGTTCGCCGTACACGTCGTCCTCGATCAGGGCCACCTCGTGGCGCGTCAGCAGCTTGACCAGCGCCTCTTTTTTCTCGTCCGGCATCAGGCTGCCGAGCGGGTTCTGGAACGTCGTCATCAGCCAGCACGCGCGCGGACGGTGCCGCAGGATGGCCGCTTCCAGCGCGTCCAGGTCGATGCCCACGCGCGGATGCGTCGCCACCTCGATGGCGTGCAGGCCATTGCGTTCGAGCGACTGCAGCGCGGCGTAGAAGGTGGGGGATTCGACGATCACCGCGTCGCCCGGCTGGGTGACCGCGGCCAGGCTGAGGTTCAGCGCGTCCAGCGCGCCGTTGGTGATGACGATGTCGTCGACCGGCACGGTCAGGCCGTCGGCCAGGTAGCGCAGCGCGATGGCGCGGCGCAGGGCCGCGTCGCCGGGGCTCAGGTCGTCGATGGACCCCCACGGGTCCAGCTTCTGCACCGTCGACGCCATGAACCGGGCCAGGCGGCCATACGGCAGCAGGGACGGGCTGGGAAACGCCGAGCCGAAGGGCAGCATGTCGCGGCGCAGCGTGGCGTTGAGCACGCGCAGCACGTTGTCGCTGACGTCCACCGGATGGCGTCCCGCGCTGGCGCTGGACATCCCGTCCAGCTCCGGCAGCGCGGCGCGCGGGGCGCGCTGCACGTAGTAGCCGGACCGGTCGCGCGCGCGGATCAGGCCGCGCGCCTCCAGCAGGTAGTAGGCCTTGAACACGGTCGACGGGCTGACGCCGCGGCTGGCGCTGGTCTGCCGCACTGAGGGCAGGCGGTCTCCCACCTGCAACAGGCCGGACAGGATCGAGGCGGTGATGTCTTCGGTCAGGCGTTCATAGCGCTTCATGGGAACTCCCTGTACGCAAGGCGGGCGTCAGGCCGACATGCCGATGGACCGCATGACCAGGCGCAGCAGGCCGGCCGCCGCGCCCAGCGCGCCCACGCTGCAGGCCCAGATCGCCGCCAGCCAGAGCAGGCGGCTGCGCCACGAGGAGGAGGGGATCGGGTTCATCAGTGGAATGCCTCGCCGGTGCGCACCTTGCCGCGAAACACGTAGTACGACCACGCGGTGTACATGAGGATAATCGGAATGATTGCCAGGGCGCCCACCAGCGCGAAACCCTGGCTCTGCGGCGGCGCGGCGGCCGCCCAGATCGACACGCCCGGCGGGATGATCGCGGGCCAGATGCTGATGCCCAGCCCGCTGTACCCCAGGAAGACCAGCGCCAGCGACAGCACGAAGGGCCCGGCGGCCGGCTCGCCCCGCACGCGGCGGATCAGTTCGAAGCCCGCGGCGGCCACCAGCACCGGCACCGGGAAGAACCAGAACATGTTGGGCAGGCTGAACCAGCGCTGCGCGATGATGGGCTGGGCCAGCGGCGTCCAGGCGCTCAGGACGGCGATGACGGCCAGCAGCGCCAGCGTCAGCGGCCGCGCCAGGCGGCACATATGGCGGTGCAGCCGGCCTTCGGTCTTCATGATGAGCCAGGTGCAGCCCAGCAGCGCGTACGCGGCCACCAGGCCTATTCCCGTGAACATCGAAAAGGGGCTGATCCAGTCCCACGGCCCGCCGTGGTAGGCGCGGTCCACCACCGGGATGCCCTCGATGTAGGCGCCCAGCGTGACACCCTGGAAGAACGTGGCGATCACCGATCCGAAGACGAACGCCCGGTCCCACAGCGGGCGGTGATGCGCGTCGGCCTTGAAGCGGAACTCGAACGCCACGCCACGAAAGATCAGGCCCAGCAGCATGAACACCAGCGGCAGGTGCAGCGCGCTCAGGATCACCGAATAAGCCAGCGGAAACGCCGCCAGCAATCCCGCGCCGCCCAGCACCAGCCAGGTCTCATTGCCGTCCCAGACGGGCGCCACGGTATTGACCATGACGTCGCGCTCCTGGCGGTCGGTCACCAGCGGAAAGAGAATGCCGATGCCCAGGTCGAAGCCGTCCATCACGACATACATCATCACGCCGAACAGGATGACGACGGCCCATATCAATGCAAGATCCACGCCCATGGCTTCAGGCTCCGGAATGTTGGGGATGCGCGGTCGCCTCGACCGCTTGGGTGGACGCGGCGGAGAGCGGCCGCGAGGGTTGGCGCGGCTCGCCCGGGCCGCCGGACAGCGGCGCATGGCCGGGCGCGGGGCTGGGGCCCATGCGGATGAGGCGCAGCATGTACGAGATGCCCGCGCCGAACACCAGCAGATAGACGGCCACGAACAGCGCCAGCGTCAGCGTCAGCTCGCCCAGGCCATGCGGCGTGGCGGCGTCGGCGGTGCGCATGACGCCGTACACGATCCAGGGCTGGCGTCCGATCTCGGTTACGTACCAGCCCGCCAGCATGGCGATGAGGCCGGACGGTCCCATCCACAGCGCGCAGCGGTGCAGCCAGCGCGACGCGTACAGACGGCCGCGCCAGCGCGACCACTGTGCCCAGATCGCCAGCGCGATCATCAGCAGCCCCAGTCCCACCATGATGCGGAAAGACCAGAACACCACCGTGGCGTTCGGGCGGTCCTCGGGCGGATAGGCCTTCAGGCCGGGAAACTGGCCGTCCCAGCTATGCGTGAGGATCAGGCTGCCCAGGCGCGGGATGTTGACCGCGTAGCGCGTTTCCTCGCGTTCCATGTCCGGAATGCCGAACAGCGTCAGCGGTACGCCCGCGCCCGGCTCGTTTTCCCAATGCCCTTCCATGGCCGCGATCTTGGCAGGCTGATGCTCAAGTGTGTTCAGGCCATGGAAATCGCCCACCACGGCCTGCAGCGGCGCCACGAGCAGCAGCATGCCCATCGCCATTGCGAACATCTTCCTGACGGCCGGGCTGCGGTCCCCGCGCAGCAGGTGCCACGCGCCCGACGCGCCCACCATCAGCGCGGTGGCCAGGAACGCGGCAATGCCCATGTGCGCCAGGCGATAGGGGAAGGACGGGTTGAAGATCACGGCCAGCCAGTCCGTCGGCACGACGCGTCCGTCCAGGATCTCGTAGCCCGCGGGGGTCTGCATCCAGCTGTTGGAGGCCAGGATCCAGGTGGCGGACACCAGCGTGCCCAGCGCCACCATGACGGTCGAAAAGAAATGCAGCCCCGGCCCCACGCGCGACCAGCCGAACAGCATCACGCCCAGGAAGCCCGCCTCCAGGAAAAAGGCCGTGAGCACTTCGTAGGCCAGCAACGGCCCGGTCACGCTGCCCGCGAAATCGGAAAAGAAGCTCCAGTTGGTGCCGAACTGATAGGCCATGACCAGGCCCGACACGACGCCCATGCCGAAGTTCACGGCGAAGATCTTGGTCCAGAAGTGATAGAGGTCCCGGTAGACCGTCTTGCCGGTGCGCAGCCAAAAGCCCTCCAGCACGGCCAGATAGCTGGCCAGTCCGATGGTGATGGCGGGAAAGACGATGTGAAACGAGATGGTGAAGCCGAACTGTATTCGGGCGAGCAGTAGCGCGTCGCTGTCCATGGCGGTATTCCTGGCTTTCATCGGCAGCGCGGACGGATCGCCACGAGGCGGGGGGCGCTGACGGGTGTTTGACCTGCACCCAGACGTTAGGCCCAGTCCGGTTATCAGTACAGATTCAGAGAAAGCGAAAAAAAGCGGATCAGTTTGGCGCAGGCCGGGGCGCGAACGCTGCATTTCATAGGGAAAGGCGCTGTGCTCCGATTCATTCGCGGCGCGCGAAGTTACAAAAAAGACAGCACAGTCCGCGGCCTCTCCGTGCCTGGCCCGGGCGGCGGACGGGGTGCCGCACTGGGCGCCGGCAGACGGCGGCCGCGCGTCCGGCGCGGTTCCCCGCAAGTGTCCATTCGGCTACGATGGGGGCCCGCCGGAACCGCCCGACCCGACATTTGCCGCAGGCCGCCGACCTTCGCCCCAGAGATACCGATAGTCATGAGCATTACCAAAACGAAGGCCCCGTCCAGCAAAGCCCAGGCCCTGCCGCACCGGATCCGCGACCAGCTCCGCTACGAAATCCTCACCGGGGCCCTGCCGGCCGGCACCCCGCTCAAGCAGGACGCGCTGGCGACGCGCTTCCAGGCCAGCCGCATTCCCGTGCGCGAGGCGCTGCGCCAGCTCGAAACCGAGGGCCTGGTGGCCTACCACCTGAATCGCGGCGCGGTCGTCATCCGCATGGACGTGGACCAGATCTGCGAATTGCTGGACATCCGCATCGCGCTGGAAGGCTACGCGGTGCGCGCGGCCGTGCCCAACATGGGACGCGCCGACCTGGACGCGCTGGAAGCCATCCTGCGGGAATACGACGAGGCGGACTCGGTGCCGCGCTGGGCCGAGCTGAATCGCCGCTTCCACCTGGCGCTGTGCGCGCCCTCGAACAACACGCGGCTGCGCAGGCTGATCGAGGAATACGGCCTGAACACCGACCGCTACACGCACGAGATGATGTCCATGGCGACCGGCAAGGACGGTCCGCAGTCGGACCACTACCGCATCCTGGAGGCCTGTAGGAAGCAGGACGGCGCACTGGCCGCCCGCCTGGTGGAAGAGCACATCAACGAGACCAAGAAGAACCTGGTCGCCATGCACCGCATGCGCCGGGATGGCTGAAGGCCCGCGCGGGGGCGGGCCTTCAACGCGCCGGGGATGGCGCTAGGCGGCCCGGCCGCCCAGATACAGCTCGCGCACCTGCTCGTCGTTCATCAGCGATTGCGCGTCGCCCGTGATGGCGACCGTTCCCATCGACAGCACATACGCGCGATCCGAGATCCGCAGCGCCTCCATCGCGTTCTGCTCCACCATCAGGATGGTCACGTTTTCCTTTTCGCGGATGCGCTGGATGGCTTCGAACACTTCCCCCAGCGTCTTGGGCGACAGGCCCGCGGACGGCTCGTCCAGCAGCAGCAGGCCCGGCGACGGCATCAGCGCGCGCGCCAGCGCCAGGATCTGGCGTTCGCCGCCGGACAGCGAGGCGGCCGGGGCCTGCAGCTTGCGCCCCAGCACCGGATAGTGCGCGCACAGGGTGCGGATGCGGTCTTCGCAGACCGGCTTGTCCAGCGCGTTGCCGCCGACCTGCAGGTTCTCGCGGACCGACAGCGCGGTAAAGACGTTCTCGGTCTGCGGCACGAAGCCCAGGCCGTGGCGCAGGATCTTCTCGTGCACGGCAAACCGTGAAATGTCCTTGTCGCCCAGCATCACGCGGCCCGCGCGCGGCTTGAGGTAGCCGGCGATGGTCTTGAGCAGGGTCGACTTGCCGCAGCCGTTGGGCCCAAGCAGGGTCACGATCTCGGCCTTGTCCGCGTGCAGCGAAATGCCGCGCAGGATGTCCACGTCGCGGGTGTAGCCCGCGACCACGTTTTCCACTTCGATCATCTTTTCCCTCATCACGCGGCTCCCATGCGCAGCACGGGGCCCGCGGTGGCGCCGGCGGCAGGCTTGCGGGCCGCGCCGCCCAGATAGGCTTCCAGCACGCGCTCGTTGGACGCCAGTTCGTCGGGCCGGCAATCGGCCACGATGTGTCCGCGGTCCAGCACGATGCAGCGGTGGCAGACCTCGCGGATGAAGTGCATGTCGTGCTCGACGATCACGATGGTCATGCCCGCCTGGTTCAGGCGCTGCAACGCGCCCACGATGTCGCTGCGCAGGTTGGGATGCACGCCGGCGGTGGGCTCGTCCAGCATCAGCATGCGCGGATGCGCCATCAGGGCGCAGACGATGCCCAGCAGCTTTTTCTGGCCGCCCGAGATCGCCGCGGCGGGCTGGTCGCGCACCGGCGCCAGCAGCAGCTGGTACAGCAGGGCGTTGGCCTGTTCGCGCGCCCGGGCCTCGGCTTCGCGCGCGGCGCGCAGGCCGAACAGGTTCTCCCAGATGCCGTGGTGCGCGACCGACGCGGCCATCGCGACTTCCGCCACGGACATCTTGGCCGGCATGGACGGCAGCTGGAAGGTGCGCGCGATGCCTGCCTGCACGATGCGGTGCGCGCTCAGCGTGTCGATGCGCCGGCCTTCGAAGGTGACGCTGCCGGCGTCGATGGCCTCGAAGCCGGTAATGGTGTTGAGCAGCGTGCTCTTGCCGGAACCGTTGGGGCCCAGCAGGCCCACGATCTCGCCGGGCCGGATGTTGAATCCGACTTTCTCCAGGACACGATTGCCGCCAAAGGCCTTGGCCACGGAATCGACCTGCAACGCATGGGGGGCCGTCATGGCATCTTCCTCATCTTTTCAGGCAGCAGCCCTTCGCTGCGCCACAACAGGCATCCCAGCAGGATGCATCCGATCAGTCCCAGGCGCAGCGCGCCTGCGATGTCCGAGCCGAACCCGAACGCGTCCTTGGCGAACGGCACCAGCGTGTAGGCGGTCTGCACCAGCACCACCCCCAGCACCACGCCCGAGAAGTTGCCGATGCCGCCGATCATCAGCATGGTCCAGAGCAGGAACGTCTCGGAGGCCAGCAGGTAGTCGGGGCCGACGAAACTCATGTAATGCGCGTACAGGGACCCGGCCACCGCCGTCACGGCAGCGCCCGCCATCACGGCGCGCGACTTCAGCGACATCAGGTCGTAGCCCATGCAGGCGGCAAGCTTGGGCTCTTCGCGCATGACGCGCAGCGCGCGGCCGAAGCGCCCATACGCCACGCGGCGCAACAGCACGGCGGCGGCGGCCGCCAGCGCCACGACCAGGGCCAGGAAGGCCAGCGCGCCGCTCTTGCCGGGCAGGTCGTCGAACAGCGCGGGGATGCCGCTGATGCCCTGGGCCCCGTTGGTCAGCCAGAGCTCGTTGGTGGCGACCGTGCGGATGATTTCCGCGATGGCCAGCGTGGCGATGCCCCAGTAGTCGGCGGCAAGCTGCTTGCCCAGGCGCGCGATGCACCAGCCCAGCGTCATGGCGACGGCGACGCCGGCGGCTGCGCCCAGCGCCGGATGCCAGCCCGCCTGCACCGCGATGCCGGTGCCGTAGGCGCCGATGCCGGCGAAGGCGATGTGGCCGAAGTTCAGCAGGCCCGCCAGGCCGGCCTGCAGGTTCAGTCCCAGCGCCATCAGGGCGAAGATGGCGCCGAAGGTCAGCGAGGAAACCAGAAAATCAAACACGGCGGACCTCCCGGTCGAACAGGCCGTAGGGCTTGAACAGCAGCGCCAGCAACAGGATGAGGAACGAGGCCGCGCTGATGTAGGCCACGGGCAGGAAGGCCACCGGCTTGGCGTAGAGCCAGCCGAAGTTCAGGTTGGTCACCAGGGTTTCGGTCAGCGCGATGAGGAACGCGCCGGCCACCGCGCCCAGCGGGTTGCCCAGGCCGCCCAGGATCGCCGCGGCAAACACCGGCAGCAGCAGGTCGGTGCCCAGGTTGATGTGCGCGCCGGTGGACAGCGCGAGCAGGCCGCCGCCCAGGCCGGCCAGCGCGCCGCTGCAGAAGGCCACCTGGCAGGTGATGCGCGAGGCGTTCAGGCCGCTGGCATCGGCCAGCGCGGGATTGCAGGCCAGGGCGCGCATCGCGCGGCCCGCGCGCGTGCAAAAGAGCAGCAGCGCAAAGCCGGCCAGGAGCAGCGCGGTGGTGGATACCGCCGCGATCTGCGTCAGGGTGACGCTCGCGTCGCCCAGGCGGATCGGCGTGGTCAGCGGCAGCGTGAACATCCGCGGGAAGGACCCCGCAAAGCCCTGGCAGAGCGCGATCAGCAGCATGGACAGCGCCAGCGAGCCGATCATCGTGATGGCCGGCCCAGCGCGCAGGAGGCGGCGGAACACCAGCTGGTGGAAGGCCAGCGCCATGGCGCCGGTGAGCGCGCAGGCGGCAAGGAGCGCCAGCGCCAGCGGCAGCCCCAGCGCGTGCAGCGCATAAGTGAGATACGCGCCCACCATGGCGTATTGCACGTGGGCGATGTTGGGAAACTTGACCAGCCCATACACCATGCTCAGGCCCAGCGCGATCAACGCCAGGTCCGAGCAGCGCAGCAGCGTGTCGACCAGAATCTGGATCATCTTGTTTGCTCGAAAGACAGCGGAAGCCCCGCGGCGGCGCTCGGCGCCGCCCACGGAAAAAAAAGCCGGACTCGCACCCCTGCGAGTCCGGCCAAGGCCTTATCAGCGGACCACGATCTTGCCCTGGTCGGACTTGAGCTTGGCGTAAGGCGGGTCGATGCGCTGGCGGTCGGCGTCGAACTTGATGAAGCCCGTGACGCCTTCGTAGCCCTTCTGGCCCAGTTGCGTCAGCGCGGCCTGGATGTCGGCGGGCGCGGTGGACTTGGCCTGGTTCATCGCGGCGGCGGTCAGCAGCACGGCGTCATACGCATAGCCGGTGTAGGACGTCTTGAAGCCTTCCTTGTAGCGGGCCTTGAAGGCCTCCGCGTACTCGCGGCCCTTGGGGCCGAGCACCGAGCCGACTTCCATGCCGATCTGGCCTTGCGCGATGTTGGCGGGCGTGTCGCTCAGGCACATGCTCAGGAGGATGCCGTACCACGGCGTCTTGCGCAGGCCCAGTTCGAAGGCTTCGCGGTTGATGACGGCGGATTCCTGGCCGTAGGCGGTGTAGATGTAGGCGTCGGGGTTGCTGCGCGACATCTGCTGCAGTTCGCGGCGGTAGGTGGACTGGCCCGCGGTGTACAGGACCTCGGTCACGATCTTGCCGCCCAGCTTCTCGAATTCTTCCTTGTAGCCATGCGCCACGCCCTGGCCGTAGGCGTTGTTGGGCGCAATGATCGCGACGTTGCGGTAGCCCTGGTCCCAGGTGTCCTTGGCCGAGAACTTGTTGCCCTTGTCTTCCAGGCCGATCAGGTTGAAGGACGTGGCGCCCAGGTCGCGGATCTTCACGCTGGTGCTGGCGATGTTGATGTGGGTAACGCCTTCCTTGACGAGGTACTGGCCCAGCGGAATGGAGATGCCGGACGAGTATTCGCCGATGACGACCGGCACCTTGTCCACGCTGACCAGCTTGCGCGCCGCGTTCAGCGCGGTGGTGGGGTTGCCGCCCGAGTCCTCGATCACCACGGCGAACTTCTTGCCCATGACGCCGCCGTCGGCGTTGACCTTTTCGACCGCCAGGTCCACGGCGCGGCGCACGTCTTCACCCACGGTGGCGTTGGCGCCGGTCAGCGACAGGACGGCGCCCATCTTCACGGTTTCCTGGGCCTGCGCGCCGGTCCCGGCGAACGACAGGGCGAGGCAGGCGGCGGCAACTAGCGGACGTACGTTCACTTGCATGGTTTTTTCCCCTCGGAGGGCTGCCGGATGTCGCGTCTGCGCGAGATGGAGCCGGCATGCGTTGAAAACCAGCGGGGGTGCCGCTGGCGCGTATCGGGACCCTGAATGGATACCAAGATACAAAATTGCATCCAATCCTGGTCGAGTGGATGCAAATATACGAGCGCCAGCCCCCGGCAACAATATGGGGTTAACCCGTTACCGGTTGTGTCAAACGGTGTTTTAAGTGGCAGGTTGCACCTTAGCCTGCAAGGTGCAACCTGCCTGCTCCGAGGGGGCGGCCGCCGCCGTCAATACATGTGCTGCCCGCCGTTCATGGCGACGTTGCTGCCCGTCATGAAGCCCGCGGCGTCGCTGCAGATAAAGGCCACCAGCGCGCCGATCTCCTCGGGCTGGCCCAGCCGGCCCAGCGGTATCTGCGGCAGGATCTTTTCTTCCAGGACCTCCGCCGGCACGGCCTGCACCATGCGCGTGGCCAGGTAGCCCGGCGACACCGTGTTCACCGTCACGCCCTTTTTGGCCACTTCCAGCGCCAGCGATTTGGTGAAGCCGTGGATGCCCGCCTTGGACGCGGCGTAGTTGGTCTGCCCGAACGCGCCCTTGCTGCCGTTGACCGACGAAATGTTCACGATGCGGCCCCAGCCCCGGTCCGCCATGGGGCCGCACAGCGGCTGCGTCATGTTGAACATGGAGTCCAGGTTGCTGTGCATGACCTCGGCCCAGTCCTGCGCGGTCATCTTGCGCAGGCTGGCATCGCGCGTGATGCCGGCGTTGTTCACCAGGATGTCGATCTGGCGTCCGTCTTCCTCGAGCCGGCGGGCCAGCGCCTGGCAGGAATCGAAGTCCGCCACGTCGACCTTGTACATGGCGAAAGTGCGGCCGCGGGCGGCTTCCTCCTGGATCCACTCGCGCGTGGCGCTTTCGCTGGAATGGTAGGTGACGATGACGTCATGGCCGGCATCGTGCAGGGCCACGGCGATGGCGCGGCCCAGGCACCCGGCCCCGCCCGTGATGAGGGCCGTGCGTTTAGCCGTCATGGCGGGCCCCCGGCTGGTTGGCGTCCTGCATGGCGGCGCAGGCGGCCTCCATCTGGTTGGACATGACCGACCACATCTGGGTCAGCGGCGATTTGTCGATGGCCGCGCTGTTGGCGTTCTTGAACCACTCGCGCATTGCCTCGCCCAGGCCTGCGGCCAGGGCGGCCTGTTCCTGCAGCATCACGTGGGTGATGGCCTGGCTGGCTTCGAGCTGGCTCTGCCAGCGCTTGCGCGTGAGTTCGCCCAGCGCGGGCGCGAGGTCCTGCCAGTTGTCGGTGGGCGTCATTGGAGCGAAGGCGGCGAGGTACTGGCTGGTGCCGTCGCCCGCGAGCCGCTGGCCCAGTTCGAGCCAGCGCTGCTGGCTGTCCTGGGCAAGCTGGGTCAGGCGCTGGCAATAGGCCACATTGGCGCCGGCGAGTCCTTGAGGCAGGGAGGCAGTTGCTTTCTTCATCATCCGTCCTTTTATCAGCGTGGTAAGGGGAAACGAATACACACGGGCCTCATGCCATCTGGCTGAGGGTCTTGCGAAAACGCGCCAGGGATAACGCAAACAGGACTGTGCCGATCAGCGCCAGCGCCAGGAAGGGCTGCCATACGACGCTTATGCCCGCGCCGCGATAGAGAATGGCCTGGCCGAGTTCGACGAAGTGCGTCGTCGGCGCGGCCAGCATGATGTGCTGCACGAACTGGGGCATGCTCTCGCGTGGCGTGGTGCCCCCGGACAGCATCTGCAGGGGCAGCAGCACCAGTACGAGCAACATGCCGAACTGCGGCATGCTGCGTGCGAGCGTGGCCATGAAAATGCCCATCGAGGTCGTGGCGAACAGGTGCAGCGCCACGCCGGCCAAGAACAGCGCCACCGAGCCCTCGATGGGCACGTGCAGCAGGCCTCGCACCACGAACGTCAACGATAGCCCAGCGCAGGCCAGTACGACCAGCCCCATCGACCAGACCTTGGCGACCATGATCTCGGTGGGCGTCACCGGCATGACCAGCAGGTGCTCGATGGTGCCGTGCTCGCGCTCGCGGATCAGGGCCGCGCCGGTCAGGATGATGGACAGCATCGTGACGTTGTTGATGATCTCCATCAGCGCGCCGAACCAGGATTGGGTCAGGTTCGGGTTGAACCGCATGCGCACGGCCAGCTCCACCGGCAGCGCCGAGGACGCGCGGTAGCGCCGCGCGAACTCGTTGATCTCGTCCGTGACGATCTGCTGGATGTAGCTGCTGCCGGTAAAGGCCTGGCTCATCCGGGTCGCGTCCACGTTGAGCTGGATCTGCGCCGGCCTGCCCGCCAGCACGTCGCGCTGGAAATTGGGCGGGATGTCGAGCGAGAACGTGTAGCGGCCCGCGTCCATCCCCGCGTCGGCCTGCGCCGGGGTGACCTGCTGCGGCGGCGTGAAGTGCGGCGGATAGAAGGCCGAGACGATGCGGGCGGACAGTGGCGAGTGGTCCTCGTCCACCACCGCGATGGGCGCGTTGTGCAGCGTTTCCGGGACCGCCGTGGCCGCGGTATAGATCATCAGCGTGAACGACACGGCGATCAGGATCAGCATCATCGGGTCGCGCGCCAGGCTCCACAGCTCCTTGATTCCCAGGCGGTAGATGTTGGCGAGGCGCCGCATGTCAGGTCTCCTGCTTTTTCAGCAACAGCGCCGAGGCGCCCAGAATGACCGGAATGGCGATCAAGAGGGGCCAGAACGAGGCCTGCAGGTCGTGCCAGCCCAGCGCCTTGCTGAACACGCCGCGGCTGATGGTGAGCATGTGGGTGGCGGGATAGACCTGACCGATCAGCCGGCCGCCGCCCTCCAGCGAGGTCACCGGGTTGAGCAGGCCGGCGAACTGCACCGCCGGCACCAGCGTGCCGATCATCGTGAAGAAGAGCGCCGCGATCTGGCTGCGCGTGAAAGTCGAGGCCAGCAGGCCGATGGCGGTGGCCACCACGTTGTAGATCAGCGCCGCCAGCAGCAAGGTGGCGAAGCTGCCGGTGATCGGCACGCCGAACAGCGTGACGGCCAGCAGCGCCATCAGCAGAAAGTTCAGCATGGCCAGCGCCACGTACGGCGCCTGCTTGCCCAGCAGGAATTCCAGCCGCGTCACCGGCGTGACGTAGAGATTGATGATCGAGCCCAGCTCCTTTTCGCGCACCACCGCCAGCGCGGTCAGCATGGCCGGCATCATCAGCAGCAGCAGGGGAATCACGGCGGGCACCATGGCGGGCAGGCTGCGCACGTCCGGGTTGTAGCGGAAGCGGGTCTCCACGCTGACGGCAGGCTGCGCGCGGGCGCCCAGCCGCTCGCGCGCCTGCTGCGCCAGCCAACCCTGGTGCATGCCCAGCACGTAGCCGCGGATGGTTTCGGCGCGCTGCGGCATGGCGCCGTCGATCCACACGCCGATCTGGACATCCTTGCCGCGCGCCACGTCGCGGGCGAAGCCCTGCGGAATTTCGATCGCCAGCGACAGCTCGCCGCTGCGCATGCGCGCGTCCAGTTCCGCGTAGTCGGCGATGGGGGGCCGTTCGATGAAGTAGCGCGACCCGGACAGGTTCAGGCTGTAGTTCTGGCTCAGCCCGGTCTGGTCGCGGTCCATGACCGCGTAGCGCAGGTCTTCGACGTCCAGGCTGATGCCGTAGCCCATCACGAACATCAGCAGCAGCGAGCCCATCAGCGCCAGCGTGGCGCGCACGGGGTCGCGCCGCAGCTCCAGCGACTCGCGCCACATGTAGCTGAACGCGCGATGCAGGCTGAAGCGCCGACGCGGCGGCTCGGCGGGCGGGGGCGCATTTTCCGGCGGGAGCGCCGCGCCCTCGGCCTCGCCGGCGGCGGTTCCGGCGCCGGCGTCGATCAGGTAGGCGATGAACGCGTCTTCCAGCGTCCTGGCGCCGCGCAGCCGCGTGATCTCCTCGGGCGAGGCGCTCACCAGGACCTTGCCCGCATGCATCAGCGAAATGCGGTCGCAGCGCTGCGCCTCGTTCATGAAGTGCGTGGAGATGAATATCGTGACGTGGTCCTTGCGGGCCAGCTCGATCAACAGGCGCCAGAAACCGTCGCGCGCCACCGGGTCCACGCCGGAGGTCGGTTCGTCCAGGATCAGCAGTTCGGGCTTGTGCACCATGGCCACCGCGAGCGACAGCCGCTGGCGTACGCCCATGGGCAGGTTCTGCGGCAGTGCGTCCAGCACGTCGCCCAGGCTGAAGCGTTCGACCATTTCGTCCACGCGCGCCGGGATGTCGGCCTCGGGCACGTGGAACAGCCGGGCGTGCAGCACCAGGTTCTGCCGCACGGTCAGTTCGCCGTACAGCGAAAAGGACTGCGACATGTAGCCCACGCGGCGGCGGGTATCGAGGTTGCGCG
Organism: Achromobacter sp. NFACC18-2; assembly: GCF_900108985.1. Lineage (NCBI taxonomy): Bacteria > Pseudomonadati > Pseudomonadota > Betaproteobacteria > Burkholderiales > Alcaligenaceae > Achromobacter > Achromobacter sp. NFACC18-2. The sequence continues at coordinate 132,917 of NZ_FNYM01000010.1, forward strand.
GATCGACCTGTTGCCCGAACAGCCAGGCCTGGCCTTCGCTGGCGGGCAGCAGTCCGGTCAGCATTTTCATGGTGGTCGACTTGCCGCAGCCGTTGGAGCCCAGGAACCCGAATATCTCGCCGCGCCGGATCCGGAAATTGACGTGGTCCACGGCGACGAAGTCGCCGAAGCGCATGGTCAGGTCGCGCGCCTCGATGGCGATCCCGGCGTGCTCGTCCAGGGCCAGCGGCACGATCTCGACCGGCTTGTGGCCGCGCCGCTTTTCCTCGGGCAGCAGCGCGATGAAGGCGGCCTCCAGCGTCTGCGCGCCGGTGCGGTCCTGGAGCGCGCGGGGCGTGCCGGTCGCCAGCACGCGGCCTTCGTCCATGGCGATCAGCCAGTCAAAGCGCTGGGCCTCGTCCATGTAGGCCGTCGCCACGATGACGCTCATGCCGGCGCGCTCGCGCCGGATCTCGTTGATGAGGTCCCAGAACTGCGCCCGCGCCAGCGGGTCGACGCCGGTGGTGGGCTCGTCCAGGATGAGCAGGTCGGGGTCGTGGATCAGCGCGCAGCACAGGCCGAGCTTCTGCTTCATTCCGCCCGACAACTTGCCCGCGGGGCGGGACAGAAAGGCGGACAGGCCGGTGCTCTGGGTCAGGCTGTCGATGCGCCGCCGCCGTTCGGCCTCGTCGTGACCGAACAGGCGGCCGAAGAACTGCAGGTTTTCTTCCACCGACAGGGTGGGATAGAGATTCTTGCCCAGCCCCTGCGGCATATAGGCGATGCGCGGGCAGACGGCTTCGCGATGGCGGCGGCTGGCCATGTCGCCGCCCAGGACCTCGACCTTGCCCTGCTGCACCGCGCGGGCGCCCGCCACCAGCGCGAGCAGGCTGGACTTGCCCACGCCGTCCGGACCGATCAGTCCCACCATGCGCCCGGCGGGGATGTCCAGCGTGATGCCGTCCAGCGCGCGCGTCTTGCCGTAGCGCAGGCCGACATCGGTCAGCGTGACGACGGGCGGGGCGCTTGCGGCCATCAGGGCACCCGGACTTCAAGGTTGGCGGGCCAGCGGGCGTCCGGATCCAGCTTGAGCCACGCCACGCCGGGCAGGCCGGTCTTGACCTGCGTGGGGTGCCGCCGCAGCAGCTCGGGACTGATCTGCGCCTTGACGCGGAACATCAGTTTCTGGCGCTCGCTCGCGGTTTCCACGGTCTTGGGCGTGAACTGCGCGATGCTGGCGACGAACGACACCTTGGCGGGAATGACGTACTCGGGCGCGGCGTCCAGAATGATCCGCACGTCCTGGCCCAGCGCGACGCGGCCGGCGGCCTGCTCGGGCAGGAAGAAGGTCATGTAGACGTCGGCCAGGTCGACCATGTTCAGGACCTTGCCGCCCGCGCCCAGCACTTCGCCCGGCTGGGCCACGCGGTATTGGACGCGGCCGGCGCGCGGCGCGCGCAGCTCGCCGTCGGCGATGTCGGCATCGATGCGCGCCACGGTGGCCTGCGCGGCGGCAATGGCCGATTGCGCGCCCACTTGCGCGGCCCGCGCCGCGTCGATGGCCGCGGCGGCGGCCGTGACCTGCGCGCGCGCGGCGTTGACCGCGGCCTGCATGCTGCGCACGCGCGCGCGGTCATCGTCCAGTTCCTGGATCGATGAGGCGCCTTCCTTGGACAGCGTCTCGGAACGGGCGAGCCGTCGGCGCGCCGCGTCCAGTTCGCTTTCGCGCTGCACCACCACTGCTTCGGCCGCGCGCTTGTCGCTCTCGCGCTGCGCCACCTGGGCCGCGGCGCTGGCCGCGCCGTTGACCGCCTGCTGATGCTGCGCGCGCGCCTCTTCGCGCTGCGCCTGCAGCGTGTCGATCTGCATGCGCGCCAGCGGCTGGCCCGGCGAGACGAAGTCGCCCTCCGTGACCAGCACCTCCTGCACACGGCCCGCCAGCTTGGTGGCGACGTCGATCTCGGTGGCTTCGATCCGGCCGTTGCCGCTGATGAAGGCCGCGCCCGGACCGGTATCCGCCAGCATGCGCCAGCCGTAATAGCCGGCGGCCGCGAGGACCGCGATGGCAATCAGGGGAATCAGTTTTCGGGTGGGTAGCGGCATCTGGGCGTGTCCTTGATCTTGTCTGCCAGTCAGCGTTGGGCGGTGCCCGGGCCGGGCGTTGCTGCGGCCAGCGAGCCCCCGCCCAGCGCGGCATACAGGCCGACGCGGCTGGACAGGAGCGCGCGGCGCGTCTCGACGAGCTGTTGCTGCGCGGCCAGCAGGTCGCGCTTGGCGTCCAGCACCTCCAGGTAGGGCGAGGCGCCGTGGTCGTAGCGCAATTGCGCCAGGCGGGTGCGTTCGGCCTGGGCGGCCACGGTGGCGCGCAGCACGTCCACCTGTTCGGCCAGCCAGCGGCGCGAGGACAGGGCGTCGGACACGTCGCGGAAGGCGCTTTGGATGGTCTGCTCGTAGTTGGCCACGGCCAGGTCCCGGCGCGCTTCGGTCAGATCCAGCGACGATTGCCGGCGGCCGGCATCGAAGATGGGCAGGTTGATGCTGGGCGCGAAGTTCCAGGCGCGGCTGCCGCCCGCGAACAGTCCGTCCAGTTCGGCGCTGGCGGTGCCGAACGCGCCGGTCAGCGTGATGCTGGGCAGGAATGCGGCGCGGGCGGCGCCGATGTTGGCGTTGGCGGCCTTGAGCCGATGCTCGGCCGCAAGAATGTCGGGGCGGTTGGTCAGCAGGTCCGACGGCAGCCCGGCCGGCAGCTCGCGCATGACGGCCTCGTCATTGAGGCGCGCCGGGCCGGCGGGCAGGTCGAGCGGCGCGCCCACCAGCAGCTCCAGGGCGTGGGCCTGCGCGGCGCGCGTGCGTTCCAGCTCCGTGCCCAGCGCCTTGGCCTGCTGCCACAGCGTGTCCACCTGCGTGAGGTCCAGCTTGGAGATGGCGCCTTCTTCAAAGCGCCGGCGGAAGATGCGCAGCGACTCCGCGCGCGATGCGATGGTCTCCTGCGTGAGTTCCAGCCGCTCGTCCAGTTCGCGCAGCGTCAGGTAGCTGTCGGCGACCTGGGCGATCAGGCTCAGCGTGGCAGCCTGCGCCGCGGCCTCGGTGGAGAGATAGTTTTCCAGCGCCGCGTCGCTCAGGCTGCGCACGCGGCCCCAGAAATCCAGTTCCCAGGTCGCCATGCCCAGGCCCGCCTGGTATTGGCTGGAGATCTGCGGCTGGCCCGTCAGGTTCAGGTCCGCCGGCACGCGTGCCCGCGAGCCCTGCGCCTGCACGCCAACCGAGGGGAACTGGTCCGAGCGCTGGATGCCGTACAGCGCGCGCGCTTCCTCGACCCGCAGCAACGCCGCGCGCAGGTCGCGGCTATTGTCCAGCGCGGTGGCGATCAGGCGCTGCAGCGCGGGGTCGGTGAAGTAGCGCTGCCAGGCAATGCGGGCGGCGGGATCTTGTGGCGAGGGGGAGGGGGCGTCGGCGGGGGCGGGGGCCGGTTGGTCAGCTCCCGGTAGGCCGGCCCCCGGATCGCCGGCCGCCGGATGGCCGGCCCCCGGATACTCCGCCGGAACGGGCAGCGCGGGGCGCTGGTAATCGGGGGCGAGCGAGACGCAGCCGGCCGCCAGCAGCAGCGCCAGGGCGGCGGGAGCCAGGCGGGCGGTGATCTTGGCGGCGGACACGGGAGCTTTCATGCGGCGGTTCTCCGGCTCGACGGCCAGGGGCGTGGCGCGGGCGGCAGGCTGGTGGCGTGCCGCGCGGACGGCCCCGGCGCCAGGGCATGCGCCTATTTTGCCCAGCGAGCCTCGATCGTTCCTTGATCCGGGTCAAGGTAACGACTGACCGGTCGGTATGTAATCGCCTCATCTCGAACACGGAGCCACCGGGATGGACAGGCAGCGCAGTCGTCTTCCGCCGTCGGTGCGGGTCGACCAGATCGTCGACGCCGCGCTGCGGGCGTTTTCGCAGGCAGGCTATGCCGGGGCGCGCATGGACGACATCGCGCGCGGCGCAGGCCTGTCCAAGGGCGGGCTCTACGCCCATTTCACAAGCAAGGAAGCCGTCTTCGAGGCGCTGCTCGAGCGCCACCTCGCGCCTGCGCCGCTCGATGTCGACGCGATCGTCAACGACGCGGATTCCGTGCAGGCGCTGGCCGAACGCATCGCCGATCATCTGCACGACCGCCTCGCCAATCCCGCCATGATCAGCACGCTGCGCCTCTTGCTCGCCGAAAGCGGCAGGGTGCCGCACCTGGCGGCCCGCTGGCGCCACGAAACGGCCGCCACGCATTTTGCCGACCTGGGCCGCCTGCTGGCGCTGGCGCGCCAGCGGGGGCTGTGCCGCGACAGCGTGGCGCTGCGCCAGCCGTGGCTGCTGCTGGCGCCGGTGGTGCATACCGTCGTCCTGGCCGCGCTGGCCGACCCGGACGAGCCCGTCCGCCTGCGGGACCGCCGCGAGGCGCACGTGGCAATGATGGTCGAACTGCTGGACCCGGCCGGCAGATCGCCGTGCGCCGCACGCGGATCTTGACGCCGCGCGGCGCTTGGTGTCCCATCCGAACGGTGCGCTCGCGCCAATCGCAGCGATTCCTAAGCGGAGACCCTTTGCCGACATCGGGCTTGATGGAACGCGTATCGTCGTGGCGGTATCTGCCTGTGGCTCTGGCGCTGGTGCTGCCGGTGCTGGCCTGCGTGGCCTGGACCGGATGGCACGTCCGCAACGCCGAGCGCCAGGAAGCCGAGTCGGCCGCGCGCATCGTGCGGGTCCAGGCCCAGCACATCCTGGGACAGGCCTGGGAAATGCTCGACAGAGTGGCCGCCCTGACGGCCCTGTCATGCGAGCAGGCGCTGCCCGACCTGCGGCGCTGGGGCATGCTCAATCCCTACTTCCGATCGCTCTTTCTGGTGCGCGGCGACCGGGTCTACTGCTCGTCGGCGGTGGGCCAGACCGACTATCCGTTGTCGGAATTTCGCAGATGGTCGGTGGACACGCCGCCGGACCAATGGCTCGTGACCGTGTCCGGCACGCCCCTCGCGCCCGAACGGCCCGCCATCCTGCTGGGACGGCCGGGCGTCGACGGGCACAGCGGCGTGGTCGTGGTGGACGGACGCCATCTTCAGGACCTGCTCGGCGCCGTCGCCACGCTGCGCGATTACCGGATCGAGCTGATCGTGGGCGAGGGCGCCGCGTCGATACACAGCGATTCCAAGGGGGCTTCCGCGGCGCACGGCCAACTGGTGCATGGCGAGACCACGCTTTACGACGGGCGCGCCGCCGTGACCATCCGCGTCAAGGCGCCGCCCGAGGCCGTCGTCCTGGCCTGGCAGCAGCTCATGCTGACCTATCTGCCCTTCGCGGTGCTGATCGGCGTCTGCCTGGCCGTCGCCGCCCACCGGCTGCAGACCAACCGCCAATCCATCAAGGAAAAGTTGCGGCGCGCCATCCTGGCCGACGAATTCCGGGTGCATTACCAGCCCGTGTACAGCCATGTGTCGGGCCAGTGCAGCGGCGTCGAGGCGCTGATGCGCTGGCATCGGCCCGGGCAGGGCGACGTGCGGCCTGACCTGTTCATTGCCGCGGCCGAGGCGCAAGGCATGATCGTCCCGCTGACGCGCCACCTGTTCGCGCTGATCGAGCGCGACATGCGCGGCTGGGCCACGCCGCCCGGCTTTCACATTGGCGTCAACATCGCCGCCGAGCACTTGTCCAGTCCCGCCCTGGCGTCCGACGTCGAGCGCTTCGCGGCGGGAATCGCGGCGCGCCAGCCCGTCCTGGTGCTTGAAATCACCGAACGCAGCCTGATCGCCGACGACGGCCAGGCCCGGCGCAACATCGACGCCCTGCGCGCGCGCGGGGTGCGCGTGGCCATCGACGACTTCGGCACGGGGCACTGCTCGCTTTCCTATCTGCAACGATTTCCCGTCGACTACCTGAAGATCGACAAGGGCTTCGTGCAGGCCATCGAGCCTGACGGGCAAGAGGCGCCGGTGCTGGACGCCATCATCGCCCTGGCGCATAGGCTAGGCCTGTCCGTGCTGGCCGAAGGCGTCGAAGCCGATTATCAGTTCGACTACCTGGCGCGGCGCGACGTGACGTTCATCCAGGGCTATCTGTTCGCGCGGCCCATGCCGTCCGAGCAGTTCGTGCGCTGGTATGCCGACCACCCCTTGCCCCGCGGGGCAAGACGTGAATCAGGTCGCCTTCGCGTCGGCTGAGGATTTGGCGAAGAACAGGTCGGTGATGGCCTGGCTGTCCATGGGCTCGCCGTTGATGGCGCGCATCAGCAGTTCGGCGCCCAGCAACTGCACCGAAAACACCAGATCGGGCTGCACGCGGCGGATCTTCTCCAGATGCTTGCTGGTGTTCACCAGGGCGACAGTCTTGGCGCCGTCCGGTCCGGTGGCTTCCTTGGCGGCCAGCACGATGAAGGCGTTCTCGGCATCGTCGTCGCGCAGCGCCAGCACATAACGCGCCCGTCCCACGCCGGCCAAGCGCAGCACCTCGACGCTGGAGGGATCGCCTTCGATCAGATCGGTGGACGCGGGGTAGTCGTGCGCCATGCCGGTCGGCACGATGACGGTGACTTCTTCGTTGCGGTGGCGCAGGCCCTGGTAGACGCTGAGCGCCAGGGGCGTGGCGCCGGCGATGATGATGTGGTTCTTTCTCATGGCGGAGGAAAACCTGCCTTTGACGAGCCGTTTCAGGTTGCCGCCGATCACCGGCCCGGCGATCGCGCTGACGGACGTGGCGAACACGGTAATGCCGAGGATGATAATCGACGCGGTGAACAGGCGCGCCGTGCCGCTGTGGGGCGTGATGTCGCCATAGCCCACGGTGGACATGGATACGATCGAAAAGTAAAGCGCGGTGCCCGCGTCCAGGATGGGGGGATTGAATTCGTTGCCCAGGTACAGCGTGCCGAACACCGCGTAGATCATCAGCGACAGCACGCTCACCAGCGCGAACAGCGAGCCCGCGGTCACGCTGGCGCGATCGAAGCGCCGCCAGTAGGCCACCAGCGCGATCACGAGAATCAGGGTGTAGAGGCCCAGGCCCGCGCGGCCGCCATCGCCCAGGATGGAGAAGGTGCCCACGCCGATCAGCAGCACCAGCGAGAACGCCCACGCGATGCGCGCTTTCAGGATCAGCCCCAGCGCAATGACCTGCAGGCCGACGCCGAGCACCAGCCGTGGAATTTCCAGCAGGCCGACCACGCGCATGATCTCGTGCCAGTTGTCCAGCGCGAGCCAGAACGAATATTCGCGCGCACGGACTTCCCGCAGCACGGGATGCATGAAGGCATATCCGTCCAGCGCCACCAGGATGGCGAGGCACCAGTTAGGGGGGAACAGCGCCAGTATCTTGCTGACGCGATGACGCAGGGAGGGTTTGGGCAGAGGCATCGAAGGCACGTTCTTCCTATATCAATATGGTATGGAAGACTATCAACAAAGAATTACTGGAAACGCGTCCAAGGTCCTAAACTTTCCTCATCACGCGGCTATCCGGAAGGAACGCCGCTGATATGGCAGTAACGCCCGCCAGCAGCCAGGGTGGACGCATTGCCAGGCTTTGATCACGTTGCAGCCTGCGCAGGGACTAGAGACCCGGCGCAGGTCCACGGTCGGACCGTGCGTGAGTAGTATGAGGCACGAATGTTGGAATCGCGTGATCCAGGTAGAAGGCATCGGTGCCGGCCGATGACTCCAGGCTCACGTGTTGTTTTAGCGCGGCGTCTTACCCTTCGGGGGCAGCGCCGCGTTTTTTTCGCCTGTCGGCCTTGCGCTGGCCGGCGTCTAGACGGACGCGCTCGCGTCCGCTTCTTCGCTGCGCCAGGCCTGCTGGCCTTCCGCACGGCCGCTGTCGCCCGTCACCCGGTAGTCCAGATCCAGCGTGATGTCGGCGGCAAACATGTAGCCCCATCCATGGACCGCGCGTATCGGCAGCGTCATCTGATTGGCCGCGGCCTTGCGGCGCAGCCGGCTGATCATCACATCCACGAAGCGGCGCCGCGTGATGCCGCTGTCGGCTTCGTCCGCCCCGTCGGCAAGGAAGGCATCGCGGCTGATCTTGCGGTCGGGCGCCTTCACCAGCCGCGTCAGGAAATCGCGTTCCCCCGTCGTCAGTCCCAGCGTCCTGCCCTTCGGGCTGATGAGGGTCCAGCCCTTGTTGGCCAGCCGCCAGCCCGCCTGCTCGGGCTCTTCGGCGTGCACGTCCGTCGCGGGATCCAGGCCGTCCAGGCCTACCGCGCGCCGCACCAGGGCTTGCAGGACCGCCGCCAGTTCCAGTCCCGTAACGTCCGGCGACAGGCACGCGTCGGCGCCGCAGAGCAGGGTACGGATACGGCTTTCGGCGTCGGCAAATTCGGCGATGGCGACGATGCCCAGGCTGCGGTCGATCGCGCGCAGCCGCACGGCGGCGTTGTGCACATCGGGGAGGGGAGCTTCCAGGACCACCAGGGGGCTGGGCTGGCGGGAGTACCTGTCGTAGACATCCACGAGATCGTGGCAGCGGCGGACGTTGAATCCCAGGTGGGATAGGGATTCGACCAGTCTGGCATGCCTGGCGTTGTCATTGCCAAGAAAAATGACATCCAGCGTGTTGTTCATTGATGCTTCCAATGAGGCGGCGCGGCAGGGCGCTGGCGCCGGGAAAGCCGGGCGCCTGGCAGAGCCATGCCGTTGCCGGCCGTTGTGGGCGCTTTCCCTCATGGAGTCACGCCTGTGTTTCATTTAAACACGGGCGTGTTTTTTTGTGAAGATACGTTTCTATGGTTTCGGTCGGTAACAGTCCTTGCGCCGGAAAGCCGGGTCAGCCCATTGAAACAGCGTTTGATTCGGGTTTTGCATCAACAATTTATTATGTATTACCGATACATTATTTTCTCTTTTGTCAGCAGACTTGCTCATAAACTTGCGCGGCTTTTTTTCGCACACCGGCGGGGTGGCAGGCCCAGCGGTCCTGCAGCCGCGGCGGGGATGGGGATCCTTCGCAAGCGGTTGATAGATATGGACTTTGCGGGGTTCGAGGCAGAGCAAAAGGCTGGCGCGCGGGCTATGTCTTGCACGGCCGGCGGGGGGCATGCGGCGATTTATGGATTAGCCCGGAAAATGGGGTCTAATCCATATGTTTGGCCGTGGAATTGAAATGCTTTAATCAAATAAAACCATGCAAATTAATGTCTCGGGTTGATCGATTGGACACGTTTAGCCATCGTCTGCGCAACGCAAGAATGCTTCAGGGATGGACTCAAAAAGACTTGGCGGTCGCGAGCAACCTGTCGCAAAGCGCCATCGGCAACTACGAAAGCGGGCAGCGCCTGCAGCCTTCCAGCGATGCGCTCATCAAGCTGACGCGCGCGCTGCGCGTCAGTGCCCTGTGGCTCAGCACCGGCGAAGGCCCCATGCTCGACGCGCCGACCGGCCACGTCCTGCCGGACAGCATTGCGGACGGCATCGGGGAGATTCCCGATCCGCCCGCCTGGCCCTTCGAAACCATTTCGTACTCTGCCTATTCCCGCCTCAGCCGGCAGGAAAGGCGGCAGATCGAACTGGTGCTGGTCGCCTACATCAAGGCACGCGGCGAATAGTCCCCATCGGTTGGGCAGGGACCGGGGGGCGCCGCGCGGCGTCGGCCGCGGGAGACGTGCCCGCGCCCTTGGCGTCGGTACGCAGCCGGCTGCGCAGGCGTTCCACGGGATCGGCAATCAGGTAGTTCAGCACGGCGGACACGCCGATGCAGCCCGTGATCGCCATCGCGGCGAACAGCATCGGCTGGTGTTCCTGGACGTCGTGCATGAGCCAACTGAACGCCATGATCACCAGCATGTGGCAGATGTAGAGCGGATAGCTCAATTCGCCGATCGCCTTGTCCAGCCGGTGCCGCGACTGGAACAGGAAGGCCAGCGGCAGCAGCGCGGCAAACAGCAGGACGGCCAGGCCATCGCGCACGGTGGGATGGATGCCGATCGAAAAATGCGCCAGCACATAGATGAAGAGAATGCCCGTGCCCAACTCGGGCAGCCGCTTCACGCGCTGCGTCCACGCCTTCATGCGCGGCAGCACCACCTGATGCGACAGTGAGCCGATCAGGAACAGCGCCAGTTCGGTGGGGAAGAAGCGGTAGGTCCAGGGATCGGAGCGGCCCACGCCGGTCGCGATCAGCACGGCGCGCAGCGCCAGCGAGGCCGCCAGCAGCATCAGCAGCCGGCGCGGCGAGCGCAGGATGAAGGGCGCAACCAGGTAGAAGCTCATTTCCACGCCCAGCGTCCAGGCTTGCGGCACGAGCAGGCCCTTGTAGAGCGGGACGTCGCTGTTGGCGAAGCTGCCCGTGAAGGCCAGCGCGGAGTCCCGGATGCCGAAGAACATCAGCCAGTCCTGGCCGAAGATGAAGAGGTTGGAGAGGAACAGGAAGACTTCGGCGCTGAAGGGCAGCGATTCGTAGAGACGGAAGAATGAGCCGCCGCTCACGATGTGGGCCGTCAGCGTCAGGGCCGCCACCGCCAGATAGATGGGAAACAGCCGCAGGAACCGGTTCGCGTAGAACTTGCCGGTGGCGCCCTGGTAATTGTCCGTCGCCGTCAGCACATACGAAATCAGGAAGCCGGAAATCACATAGAAAAGCTGCACGGCCAGCCGGCCGCCGACAAGCTGGTCGGCATAGCCGCCACCCAGGTGGTCCAGCACCACCGACAGCGCCAGTAACGTTCTCAAGAAACCCATCGCGCATCTCCCCGGTCGATATTGTTCTCAGGCCCGATGGGCCGGACACTGCGCTTGCGGTGGTCGCGTGTTCCGCTCCTCTTTCCCTGTATTTCTGTTCGGCCGGAGACCACGACTGTCGTTGATTCTGCGCGCCGTCGCCAGCGCCCGCCATGCGGCATTCGATGCAAGACGCCCGATCATCGGAGCTAGAACCGACGGCCTCCGGTGCATCTTTTGGATACGGCTGTAGGGCGGAGAAAAATCGCCCGCGCGGCCCAGGCCGGTTACAGTACGGCGGTACGAACCTTTTGGAGTCCCGCCCATGCCCACCCTCCTGTCCACGCCCAACAGGCTGCTCTGCCTGGGGCTGTTGACCGCGGCGCTGGCCGGTTGCGCCGGCACCACCGGCGGCGCGCGTCCCGAAGGCGCCGCGGCCGCCAGCGCAGCCAGCAGCGCGGATTCGCTGGCGCAGACAAGCTGGGAACTGGTCCGTTGGACGCAGGCCGGCGGCGCCTTGCGCGACATCCCGCACGGCGACAACGGCGAACCGATCCGGCTCACGTTCCTGGCGCAAGGCAAGCAATACCACGTCAACGGCTTTTCCGGCTGCAACCGCTATACCGGCACGTACAAGCTGGAACGCAACAAGCTCTTCATCGACGCGCCGGCCACCACGCGCATGGCCTGCGTGCCGCCCGACCGCGCCAAGCTCGAAGCCGATTATCTGCGGGGCCTGCGCGCCATCGATACCTTTACGCTGGATAGCGGCGGGGCGCCCCGGCATCTGACGTTCAATCTGCGCGGCGGCGATGTGCTGGAATTCGAGCGCCGCCAGGATCCGCCGACGCCCTGAGCCCCGGCGCCGCATCTCGTACCGGAAGACTTGCATGCGCATTTCCGTCCTCCTGCGCCGCCTGGCGTCCTGCCTGCTGTGCGCGGGCCTCGCCGCCTGCGCTTCGCCGCCGATGCGCGCGGCCGACGGGCAGGATCCCCGTTTCCAGCCGACCTCGGCCTCCGACATCCTGGTGCAGACGCGCTGGGATCTGGCGCGCTGGTCGCGGCCGGGCGGCGCCTTGCGTCCCGTGCCGCATCCGTCGTCGACCTCGCGCCCCATCACCGCGGAATTCATCCACGAGCAGGGGGCGCCCCGGATGATGGGCTTTGCCGGCTGCAACGCGTACAGCGCGCCGTACACGCTTGCCAACGGACTGCTGATCGTGCGTGCCAGTCCCGTCGCCACGCGCAAGGCCTGCGCACCGCAGGCCATGGCGCTCGAACAGGACTTCCTGGCGGCGCTCACCCGCATCACGGCCTCGTCGTTCGACAACGCCAACAATCCGCAGCGCATGACGTGGAAGCTCAGCACGGGCGACACGCTGGATTTCGGACGCCGCGCCGACCCGATCGCCGGCGGCCAGCGCGGGCCCACCAAGCTCGTCTACGTGGATGCCGAGCGCGTGCCGTGCGACACGGGCGCGGGCCGCGCCATGTGCTATCGGGTGCGGGACAGCGCCGCCCAGCCCTGGCAGCCGTGGCACGGTGAAATCACGGGCTTCGATTTCCAGCCCGGCGTGCAATATCGCCTGCGCGTGGTCGAAGTCAACGACCCGGACCCGCCTCAGGGCGCGTCGTCGCTGCGCTGGGTGCTGGACGCCGTCATCGAGCAGCACGTCGTCGGCCGCTGAGGGCAGGCGCAGGGCGGGGCAATCCGTCCTGCGATTATCATTACGGGCTTTGCTGCCCGTACTCACTGCTTTGCCATGACTGCCGTCGTCAATATCGCCGCCTACAAATTCGTATCCCTGGATGCCCTGCCCGAATTGCGCGCCCGCCTGCTCGCCGAGGCCGGCGCCGCCGCGCTCAAGGGAACCATCCTGCTGGCCGAAGAAGGCATCAACCTGTTCCTCGCGGGCGCGGCGGACGGCATCGACGCCTTTCTGCAGGGCCTGCGCGCCGACGCGCGCTTCGCGGACCTGGAGGTCAAGTTCAGCCACAGCAACGACGTGCCGTTCCGAAAACTGCTCGTCAAGATCAAGCGCGAGATCATCCGCATGGATCACCCCGCCATCCGGCCCGCCGCAGGGCGTGCGCCCGGCGTCGATGCGCATACGCTGGCGCGTTGGCTGGCGCAGGGCGTGGACGACGCGGGACGTCCGGTCGTCATGCTGGACACGCGCAACGCCTTCGAGGTGGACGAGGGCACCTTCAAGAACGCCATCGACTGGCGCATCGAGCGCTTCACGCAATTCCCCGCCGCGGTGCAGGCGAACCGCGCGCAGCTCGAAGGCAAGACGGTGGTCAGCTTCTGCACGGGCGGCATCCGCTGCGAAAAGGCGGCCATCTACATGAACGAGGCCGGCATCGACAACGTCTACCAGCTCGATGGCGGCATCCTCAAATACTTCGAGGAAACCGGCGGTCCGGGCTACGAGGGCAAGTGCTTCGTGTTCGATGAACGGGTCTCGCTGGACCCGGCGCTGGCGCCCAGCAACGCCTGAGCGGCCGGCGATCCGGCGATCCGGCCGCAAAGAAAAGAGCCCGCTTCACGCGGGCTCGGTCTTTTCTGGTCTGCCGCGCCGATCAGCGCACGCGCATGCCGGGCTTGGCGCCGGGGAACGGTTCCAGCACGTAGATGCCGGCGTCGACCGCTTCGTCCGCGTGGCTGGCGGCCAGCACCATGCCCTCGGACACGCCGAACTTCATCTTGCGCGGGGCCAGGTTGGCCACCATCACGGTCAGCTTGCCGATCAGGTCTTCCGGCTGGTAGGCCGACTTGATGCCGGAGAACACGTTGCGGTGGCGGCCTTCGCCCACGTCCAGCGTCAGGCGCAGCAGCTTGGTGGAGCCCTCGACGTGTTCGCAGTTGACGATCTGCGCGATGCGCAGGTCGACGCGGGCGAAGTCGTCGATGGAGATGGTCTCGGCCAGCGGCTCGCCGCCGGGCACCACCACGGGCGCGGCGGGCGGCTCGAACAGGTCTTCCAGCATCTGCGGCTCGACGCGCTGCATCAGGTGCTTGAACGGCGCAACGCGCTGCGGCAGCACCGAGGCGTCGGCCCAGGTGAACGGCGCCTGCGCGCCAAAGAGCTCCAGCGCCACGCGTTCGGCCAGCGCCGGCAGCACCGGCGCCAGCATCACCGACAGGGCCTTGAAGCCAGCCAGCGAGCGCGAGCAGATGTCCTGAAGCGCGGCCTTCTGCGCGTCATCGGCGGTGGCCAGGCCCTTGGCCAGCACCCACGGCTGCGCGGTGTCGAACGCCTGGTTGATGCGGTCGGCGTAAGCCATGATTTCGCGGATGGCGCGGTTGTATTCGCGGGCTTCGAAGGCGGCGCGGATGGACTCGGCCTGTTCGGCGTATTCGGCGGACAGCGCGCCGGTGTCGCCCGAATAGCCCAGCACGCCGTCGAAGTGCTTGGTGATGAAGCTGGCGGCGCGGCTGGCGATGTTGACGTACTTGCCGACCAGGTCGCTGTTCACGCGCGCGATGAAGTCCTCGGGATTGAAGTCCACGTCTTCGACGCGCGCGTTCAGCTTGGCGGCGATGTAGTAGCGCATCCATTCGGCGTTCATGCCGAGTTCCAGATAGCGCAGCGGCGAAATGCCGGTGCCGCGGCTCTTGGACATTTTCTCGCCGCTGACCGTGATGAAGCCGTGCACATTGACCGCGTCCGGCGTCTTGCGGCCGGCGAACTTCAGCATGGCGGGCCAGAACAGGGCGTGGAAGTACACGATGTCCTTGCCGATGAAGTGCACCTGTTCGGTGTCGCCATTGGGGTCGAGCAGGGCGTCGAAGTCCATGCCCTTGACCTCGCAGTACGACTTGAGCGAGGCCAGGTAGCCGACCGGCGCGTCCAGCCACACGTAGAAGTACTTGCCCGGCGCGTCCGGGATCTCGATGCCGAAATAGGGGGCGTCGCGGGAAATGTCCCAGTCGCCCAGCTTGGCCTCGCCGTCTTCGGCGCCCAGCCATTCGCGCGTCTTGGCGAGCATTTCAGGCTGCAGGTGCTTGCCGCCGTGCTTGTTCGCGCCGGTGGTCCACTGCTGCAGGAATTCCACGCAGCGCGGATCGGACAGCTTGAAGAAGAAATGGTCGGACGACTTCAGGACGGGCGTGGCGCCGGTCAGCGCCGAGTACGGATTGATCAGCTCGGTGGGCGCGTAGACCGCGCCGCAGACCTCGCAGGAATCGCCGTACTGGTCCTTGGCGTGGCATTTGGGGCATTCGCCCTTGATGTAGCGGTCGGCCAGGAACATGCCCTTGACCGGATCGTAGAACTGCTCGATGGAGCGCGTTTCGATCAGGTCCTGGGCTTTCAGCGCGCGGTAGATGTCGTGCGACAGCGCGACGTTCTCGGCCGAGTCCGTGGAGTGCCAGTGATCGAAGCGGATGTGGAAACCGTTCAGGTACTGCGGACGCTCGGCGGCATATCGCGCCACCAGCGCCTGCGGCGTGATGCCTTCCTTTTCGGCCTTCAGCATGATCGGCGCGCCGTGCGCGTCATCCGCACCCACGAAGTGCACCGTGTGGCCCGCCATTCGCATCGAACGAACCCAGATGTCGGCCTGGATGTACTCCATGATGTGGCCGATGTGGAAGGATCCGTTGGCGTAGGGCAGCGCAGTGGTGACAAAAAGGGTGCGAGACATGGTTGTCGACTGAGGTTGAGGGGAAAAGGGATTTGGCCGGCCATTTTAGGGCAAGCGCGCGCACCTGCCCGCGACGCGGCCCCGGAAAGCACACAACCCGCCCCTCGCGGCAAGGCGAATCAGGCGGGTTGAGGGGGGAATGGGCCGGTGCGCGGGGTGCGGCTTGGCGCAACACGCAACGGCCTGCTTGCGCCGGATCGGGGCGCAAGCCAGTGGAAAAACGCCGTCAGCGGATTTCGCGGGCCTCGACGTCGATCACGTCGCCGCGCGGTTGCGTGGCGAACGGCGCGGTGGCGGACTGGAAGGGTCCAGGGCGGGCGCCCTGGCGCTGGCTCCAATAGGCGCGAACGCCAAAGGGCTTGCCGCGCACCTTGGCGACCACGTACAGGATCGCCACGGCGACTGCCGTGGAAAGCATGAACACCAGCGCCATCGCCATGCCGATCAAGGCCAGGGCGGCGAATAGGACGGCACGAAAGAAGCGGATAAGTGTGTTGGTCATGAATGTCGGATGCAAAACGCAGCGAAAGGTTCCCGTGTATCCGCTATCCTTTAGGGGATGGCGGCCCGCAGACGCCGCGCTGCCTACGGAACCATAGTGACATGAGTATAACGATAGAAAACATCCGCGCCGCACTGCGCGCCGCGCACGACCCGAATACCGGTTTGGATTTAGGCGTTTCTGTAAGAGATCGTGACATTCAAATGGCTGGCGGGCGCGTGGCGGTGACCCTGGAGCTGGGTTATCCCGCCGACGCCGTGCGCGAGCAGGTCCGCGACATCGCCGCGCGCGCGCTGGCGCAGGCCGGCGCGCCGGACGCGCAGGTCACCGTCACCTGGAAAGTGGCCGCGCATGCCGTGCAGAAGGGCCTGAAGCCGCTGCCCAATGTGCGCAACATTATTGCGGTCGCGTCCGGCAAGGGCGGCGTGGGCAAAAGCACCACGGCCGTGAATATTGCGCTGGCCCTGGCGGCCGAGGGCGCGACGGTCGGCCTGCTGGACGCCGACATCTACGGTCCCAGCGTGCCGACGATGCTGGGCATTTCGGGCCGTCCCGAAAGCCTGGACAACAAAAGCATGGAGCCCCTGACGGGCCACGGCCTGCAGGCCAACTCCATCGGCTTTCTGATCGACGCCGATTCGCCAGCAATCTGGCGCGGCCCGATGGTCACGCAGGCGCTGGAACAGTTGCTGCGCCAGACCAACTGGCGCGACCTGGATTACCTGATCGTCGACATGCCGCCCGGCACGGGCGACGTGGCCCTGACGCTGGCGCAGAAGGTGCCGGTCGTGGGCGCGGTCATCGTCACCACGCCGCAGGACGTCGCGCTGCTGGATGCGCGCAAGGGCCTGCGGATGTTCCAGAAGGTCGACGTGCCGATCCTGGGCGTGGTCGAGAACATGGCCATCCACATCTGCTCGCAGTGTGGCCACGCCGAACATATCTTCGGCGAAGGCGGCGGCCAGCGCATGGCCGAGCAATACCAGACGCCGTGGCTCGGCAGCCTGCCTCTGACGCTGGCGATCCGCGAACAGACCGACGCCGGCACGCCGACGGTCGTGTCGGACGCGGGCAGCGAAGCCGCGTCGCTGTATCGCGCGATCGCAAGAAAGCTGGCCGCGGGCGTTGCGGCGCTTCCGCGCGACATGGCCGGAAAGTTCCCCTCCATCGTCGTACAGCAACCGACCTGACACATGCGGTGGGCTGCCCGAGCCGTATTGGCAGGTCTGTGCATGATGGCGGGCGAGGCGTTGGCCAAGCGCCCGGAAGTCATCGTCGACCCCGGGGGCGTGCCCCCGGCCGCGCTGCAGGCGATCACGCAGGCGGTCGATGCGATCGCGCGGCTGGCCGAAGACCAGGACGGCGGTGAAATCAACCGCCTGCGCCGGCGCGCGCGCGACGCGACGCTGGCGGCGCTGGCCACGCAAGGCTATTTTTCGCCCAAGGTCACGCTTGAGGCCGGGACCGACATCGGCGGGGAGACCTGGGACATCGCCATCGTGCCGGGCAAGCGCACGGTCGTCGAATCCGTCAGCCTGGAATTCTCCGGCCGCATCACGCGCCCCGAGTACGCGCAGCGCATACAGAAGCTGCGCGACGACTGGCGGCTGAAAAAAGGGCAGCCGTTCATCAACAGCGAGTGGAACCGCGCCAAAGCCACGCTGCTCGATGACGTCACCACGCGCGATTTCCTGCTGGCGCGCATGACGTCGTCGCGCGCGGACATCGACGCCGACAACGCGCTGGCGCATCTGCACGTCGCCATCGACAGCGGGCCGCAGGTCCGCATGGGCGAATTGAACACACAGGGCCTCAAACGCGTGCCGGAGACGCTGATCGACCGGTACGTCCGCTACAACGTGGGCGCGGCGTTCGACCAGAACCGGCTGGACCAGTGGCAGCAGGACCTGCAGTCCACGGCGTTTTTCCGCGGCGCGTTCGTGTCGCTGCAAGAGCCTCCACGCCAGACGGACCAGCCCACGGACCCTCTCTCGGACCGCGCCCGCGGACCGGGAGCCGAAGACGCCGCCGCGGCTGCGCCGGCGGGCGACCCCACGGTGTCGGGCGGCCTGCCCCCGCCGCCGGCCCAGTTCGATTCCGACGGCGAGGTCACCCTGCCCGTGCAGGTGCGCGTGGTGGAAGCCCCGCCCAAGCGCTTTTCCGCGTCTATCGGCGTGGATGACGAGGCCGGCGTGCGGGTGGAATCCCTGTACCGGCAGAACGTGGTGTTCGGCCAGCCCGTCACGCTGGAAACCGGGTTCGGCGTGGACCGGCTGCGCCAGCGCGCCTTCATGGACATCCTGCTGCCCCCGAGCGAGCGCGGCTACCGCGATTCGTTCGGGATTCTGGCGGACCGTTCCGACATCCAGGGCCTGGAAGTCACCCGCTACGCGCTGGGCGCCACGCGCACCCAGGAGCGCAAGGGGGCGGGCAACAGCCGCGTCGAATACGAAACGCGCTACGGCGTGCTGCTGGCGCAGGACCACGTCAAGATCGATGGCGGCGACAGCTACACGCTGCCCACCGTGACCACCACGGCGGAATGGCTGCGGCGCGATGTGGACAACAAATACGATCCGCGCGAAGGCAACCTGATTTCGGTGGGCGGCGGCGTCGGCGTCACGCTGGACACGGGCGAGCCCTACACGCGCCTGCGGCTGCGCGGGCAGAAATGGTGGCCGATCGGCAAGCTGGACGTGCTGACGATCCGCGCCGAAGCGGGCCGCGTGTGGTCCAACGGCGATGTGCAGGTTCCCGACGACTTCGGCTTTCGGACGGGCGGCGCGCGTTCCATCCGCGGTTACCGTTATCAGAGCATCGGCGTGCATCGCGACAACGCCGTCGTGGGCGCGCCCACGCTGCTCGTGGGCAGCATCGAATACGACCACTACTTCGATGAACGCTGGGGCATGGGCGTCTTCGTGGACGCCGGCGATGCGGCCGAATCCTTCGGCGACATGTCGATGAACGTGGGTTATGGCGTCGGCGCCCGCGTGCGCACGCCCGCCGGGCCGCTGTTTCTGGACCTGGCCTACGGTCAGCGCCAGCGCGACCTGCGCCTGCATTTCTCGCTGGGGATCGCATTTTGACGTTCTTGCGTAAATTCCTGCGTCAGGTGCTGGTCTGGTGGTTGCCCGGCCTGGCCATGCTGGCGGCGTTGGCGGCCGGATTCATTTTCTGGCTGGTCGCGTCGCAGA
Organism: Achromobacter sp. NFACC18-2; assembly: GCF_900108985.1. Taxonomy (NCBI): domain Bacteria; kingdom Pseudomonadati; phylum Pseudomonadota; class Betaproteobacteria; order Burkholderiales; family Alcaligenaceae; genus Achromobacter; species Achromobacter sp. NFACC18-2. Next base: position 151,915 of record NZ_FNYM01000010.1, read on the forward strand.
ACGGCACGCGCCTGTTGCTGACCACCGCCGCGCAGCAGCTCGATGGCCAGGCGCTGGACGTGAACGGCTCCATCCTGCGCGGCGTGACCGTGGGCCGGCTGGAACTGGTGGCCGGCGGCGCGCATGTCGACATCGCCGACCTGAACCTGGTGGTGCGCTGGCGCGCGCTGGGGGACCGCCTGCTGCACGTGCGCAACCTGTCGGCCGGATCGGTCCGCGTGGCCATGACCTCGCCGCCGCAGGCGCCGCCCACCGAAGATGGCGACGAACCCTTCACCATGCCGGAACTGCCGGTGACCATCGCCGTGGACCGGCTGGCGCTGGGCGACTTCCAGTTCATCCAGGACGGCCAGCCGCTGCCGGTGACGCTGAACGACCTGAGCGCCACCTTGGCCGCCGGCAGGCAGGGCGCCCAGTTGCGCATCGCCAGCCTGCGCGTCGGACACGAGGTGGGAGAGGCCGACGTGACCGGCCAGGCCGACCTGCAGGCCCTGGCCGACCCCTGGCCCTTTGCCGCGCGCCTGGACGTGACGGCGCGCGGCGCGGGACCCGAGTCGCCGCTGTGCCAGGCCGACCGGCTGAGCGGCGTGTTCGGCCCGGCCAAGGGGCCGGGCGATGCCGCCGCGGGCGCCAAGCCGCCATCCGGACAGAAACCCGGCCAGAAACCCGGCCCCGCCGCCGCGCCGATGGGGCCGCCCGCGCCCGCCTGCCTGGTGGTGCTGCGGGCCGACGCGGCGGGATCGCTCGACGGCATCCAGGCCAAGGTCGACGGCACGGGCTCCAACCTGATGCTCGACGTGGTCGCCGACCTGGCGCCGCGCACGGCGCTGGTGCTGCGCAGCGCCCGGGCGCGCGCGCAGTTGCCGGACAAATCGACGCTGGCCGCGCAGTTCGACCTGCAGGCTGGCGATGCGCCGGGCCGTGACCGCATCGTCGGATCGCTCGACGCCCAGCGGCTGGATCTGGCGCCCTGGGCGGGCGACGCGCTGCCGCCCGCGCTGCTGACCGTGCGCGCCGACGTGCAGGCCGAGATCGAAAACCTGAGCGCGCTGCGCCATGCCGCCTTCAACCTGCGCTTTGAAGAGGGCAGCCGCTGGAACCGGCAGCCCCTGAGCGGGGACTTGAAGGCCCAGGTGGACGTGGCCGCGGCCCCGCCCGCCGGCACGGCGGCGCCGGACCCGGCCGTGGCGCCGCTGGCGGGCCTGCGTATCCATGGCCTGGACGTGGACCTGCGGCTGGGCCGCAACCGGGTCCGGGCGACGGGCGAACTGGGCGCGTCGGACGGCGCGATCACCCTGGACGCCCAGGCGCCGCAACTGGATGCCTTCTGGCCCGGCCTGCCTGGCGGGGCGGACGTCAAAGCCCGCCTGGACGGCGCGATGGCGGCCCATCGCGGCGAGATCACCGCCAGTTACACCCCGCCCAACCCCCGCCCGGGCATCGTCGGGCGGTCGCGCGCGCAGGCCAGTCTCGCCTTCGCGGGCGGCTGGGGCAGGGGCGCGGCGGGCCAGCCCGACGCGGCGCTGGTGGGCTGGCGCGGCACGTTCTCCCGGCTGGCCGCCGATACGGCCGGATTCTCGGTGTCGCTGGACCGGCCGGTCACGCTGTCTTTCCTTCCTTCGGCCGTGGCGCCGCAGTGGCAATGGCAGGTCGGCCAGACCGCGATAAGCCTGGGGCTGCCCGGCAAGGAGCGCCTGACCGTGGCGCATCAGGGCTCGCGCGGCGGCGGCAAGCGTTGGGAAACCGCGGGGCAGTCGGACAACCTGGTCATTACCGCCGCCATGGCGCGCCAGGTGATCGGGGCGTTCGACCCCGAAGCGGCGGCCAAGCTGGGCCGCAACGCCGGCCGCGTGAATGCGATGGTGCCCGACGGCCAGCGCCGCATCGCGCTCGACCTGCTGTGGGACCTGAAATTTGACGGCCGGCTGGCGGGCAAGGCGCGCATCGCGCGCCGTTCGGGCGATCTGCTGATTCCGGGCGATCCGCCCATCCCGCTGGGCGTGAAGGCGCTGGTGCTCGATCTGACGGCCACGCCCACCTCGGCCAACGCCAGCCGGCTGGACGCGCGGCTCGACCTGTCCACGAACAAGATGGGTTCGATCAACGGCACCGGCACGGCGGTGCTGCTGGTCGACGCCCAGGGCGGCATGGCGCTCGATTCGCGCCAGCCGCTGCGGGCGCGGCTCAACGCGGACATCGCCGACCTGGCGTGGGTGGGCCTCTTCGTGGGCGACGCCATGGAGGTCGGCGGCGCGCTCAAGGCCAACATCGACGTCCAGGGCACGCTCGCCGGCCAGTGGGGCGCCACCGGCAACATCCGGGGCGACAAGCTGCGGCTGGTGCGCATCGACGACGGCGTGCGGCTGATCGACGGCACGCTGTCCGCGCGCCTGGACGGCCAGCGGCTGATCCTGGACAGCCTGCGCTTTCCGGCGTCGTTGCGCGTCATGCCGGCCGAATGGCGCACCAAGGAATGGATCACGACCAACCCGGGGGCGAAGGGCGGCTACGCCGAGGCCAAGGGAGACTGGAACATCATGGACGGCGGCGGGGCCATCAACCTGACGCTGTTCCGCTTCCCGGCCTTGCAGCGCTCGGACCGCTACGCCATGGTGTCCGGCACCGTGGAGGTGCGCGCAGCCATGCCGCGCCTGGAAATCGTCGGCAACCTGAGCGCCGATGCGGGCTGGTTCAGCCTGGAGATCCTGCAGGGCGTGCCGACGCTGGATGACGACGTGCGCGTGATCCGCGCGGGCGACGACCCCAGCAAGGTCTCGACGCCGCTGCAGACCAGCATGGACCTGAAGTTCGACATGGGACCGCGCTTCTACATCACCGGGATGGGGCTGGATGCCGGGCTGCTCGGCTCCATCCAGATCCGGCTCAACGAGGGCAGGCTGACGGGCTGGGGACAACTGCGCACCCGCGGCGGCGGCATCGAGGCCTATGGCCAGCGGCTGCGGCTGAGCCGGGGCACGCTGACCTTCCAGGGCCGCCTGGACAATCCCATCCTGGACATCGAGGCCCTGCGCACCGGCGAACTGGTCGAGGCGGGCGTGCGGGTCGTCGGCACCGCCCAGCGGCCGCGCATCGACCTGGTGTCCTATCCCGAGGTCAGCGACGTCGAAAAACTGTCGTGGCTGCTGCTGGGCCGCGGCCCGGACGAAAGCGGCGGCGACGCGGCCCTGCTCGTGTCGATCGGCACCGCGCTGCTGGGCGGCGGGCAGCCGTTCTACAAGCAGTTCGGCCTGGACGACGTGGCCGTGCGCACCGGCAACATGGGCAGTTCGGGCAGCATCCTGCCCGACCGCACGGTGGCCGGCAACGTGAACCGCGACATCAACAGCGACCTGTCCACGCAATTCCTGGTGGCCAGCAAGAACTTCGCCAACGGCATCACGCTCAGCGTCGAGCAGGCGCTGTCCGGCAGCGACACCGTCGGGCGCGCCAGCTACCGGCTGGCACGTGGTCTGTCCCTGGATTTGAAGGGCGGGTCGGTGAACGGGATCTCGCTGGTGTACCGGACGCTGTTCGGCAATTGACCGGGCGCCCCGCTTGAGGCGGGACAAGCCGGTCCCGCCCCGGTCAGGGGCGGGCCGGCGCGCTCGGGATAAAATGGCGTCCATTCAAATCCCTAGCACCACACCCACCATGAGCATCAAAAGCGACCGCTGGATCCGCCGCCAGGCCGACGCCGGCATGATCGAACCCTTCGAACCGGGCCAGGTCCGTACAGCCAATGGCGGGCGCATCGTCAGCTACGGCACCAGCAGCTACGGCTACGACGTGCGCTGCGCCGACGAATTCAAGATCTTCACCAACATCAATTCCACCATCGTCGATCCCAAGAATTTCGACGAAGGCTCGTTCGTGGACTTCAAGGGCGACGTCTGCATCATTCCGCCCAACTCGTTCGCGCTGGCGCGCACCGTGGAGTACTTCCGCATTCCGCGCAGCGTCCTGACGGTCTGCCTGGGCAAGAGCACCTACGCGCGCTGCGGCATCATCGTCAACGTCACGCCGCTGGAACCCGAATGGGAAGGGCACGTCACGCTGGAGTTCTCCAACACCACGCCGCTGCCTGCCAAGATCTACGCCGGCGAAGGCTGCGCGCAGATGCTGTTCCTGGAAAGCGACGAGGTCTGCGAAACCTCGTACCGCGACCGCGGCGGCAAATACCAGGGCCAGCGCGGCGTCACGCTGCCGCGCACCTGATGCGTCAGCCTGCGGCCGCGGGCCGCAGGTAGTCGATGTCCCACACGTCTTCGCCGGTCTGCACGAAGCCGTGGCGGCGATAGAAGCGGTTCGAGTCGCTGCCGCGCAATGCGCTCAGCGTCACGCTCTGGCCGCGCCGGTCGGCCTCCTGCAGAAGGCGCCGCAACACTTGGCCGCCCACGCCGAGTCCTTGCGCGTCGGGGTGCACGTACAGATGATCCAGGCGCAGGCCTGCGCCGTCCGGGCGCAGGCAGTAGAAGCCGATGCGTTTGCCGTCCAGCTCGATGTGCCAGGTGTATTGCGGCTGGAACGTGCTCTGCAGGCGCGCTCGCGCCCGGTCCGGGTCGAAGCGGCCCAGCCGCTCCAGGCTTTCGCGCATGGCCGCGATCCGCAGGGCCAGCAGCGCCTCGAAATCGGTTTGCGACACGGGGGTGAAGCGCAGCGGCGCCGCCTGGGAGGACGCCTCCGGCGCCAGCTCGTCGTAGCCGCGGTTCAGGAATTGCAGGATGCAGATGCCATGGCCGTAGGGGTCGGACAGGTGCGCGATGCGGCCCCAGGCATGCGTGGCGGGCGGATCCTCCAGCCGCGCGCCGGCCGCGACCGCCCTGGCCACCGCGCCGTCCACGTCATCCACCACCACGTCCAGGTGCACGGGCGTCCAGTGCCGCGCATAGTCGCGCGGCTGGCGCACGGCGCCGGCGGCCGGCGTGCCGGCGGCCTTTTCGAGCAGGTAGATGGGCGCGTCGGCGCCCAGCATCTCGGCGCCGGCCGGACCCAGGCGGCGGTTCAGCGTCAGGCCGAAGGCGTTCTCATAGAAGCCGATGGCGTGTTCGAGATCGGGCACATCGATATTGACCAGGATTCGCATGGATGTCTTCCAATGGTGGAGCCAACAACGGTGGAGCGCCAACATAGCACGGGCGCCGCGCCCGTTGTTACGCGGCGGGCGCTAAAGAACCCCACGCCGCGTCCGTAAAATGAGTACATGTGTTTGCCGATTTGGCGACGTCATATCTGCAAGCGTGAGCAAGGCCCATTTGTGCGTTACCCCCATATTCCCTGGCTGCCCCTGTTGTTCTACCCCGCGTTGCCGGTGGCCGCGGCGTTCGGTCTCCTGTTCTGGCGGGAATGGCCGCCCGCGCTGAGCCTGATCCTGCCGTTCGTGCCGTGGGTGATGGCGCTGATCGGCTCGGCCATCTGCCTGATGTATCAACGCTCGCAGACCATGGCGCTGATCCTGTGCGTGCTGGCCGTCACGGCGGCCTGGCCCACGCTGGCGCGGCAGGCGCCCTGGGCGATGGGGCCATTGCTGGCCTGGTGGTCGCTCGTCTACACCATCAACGCCTTGTGGTCAGAACGATCCAGCATGCTGCTCGACATGGCGCTGCGCATCGGCCTGATGGCTGCGGGCGTGGCGGTGATCGCGCTGGCGGGCAAGGATGGGGTGGACAGCCTTTTCAGCACCTTCGCGCTGCAGGGCATGCTGGCGCGCATGGGGGTGCCGGCCGAGGCGCTGATCGCGCTGCTGGCAAGCGGACTGACGTTGACGCTGCTGCTGTTGCGCTACGGGCGTCCGCAGCAGGCGGGACAGTGGCTGGGATTCGTGTGCATGGCATGGGCGCTGCCGCGCGGCGCGGCCCACCCCATTGAACTGGCGCTGATGTCCGCCGCGTCGCTCACGGCCCTGTGCATCTCGCTGGCGCACGAAGGCTTTCACATGGCGTTCCGGGACGAACTCACCGGCTTGCCGGGCCGCCGCGCGCTGAACGAGCGGCTGCAGCGCATGGGCCGCGTCTACACGCTGGCGATGGCCGACGTGGACCACTTCAAGGCATTCAACGACACCCATGGTCACGACGTGGGCGACCAGGTGCTGCGCATGGTCGCCTCGCAGTTGCGGCGCGTGCCGGGGGGCGGCCGCGCCTACCGCTACGGCGGCGAGGAGTTCACGCTGGTGTTCCCGGGCAAGACCGCGGCCGAAGCGATGCCGCACCTGGAAACGGTCCGGCGCGCCATCGAGGCGTATCAGATGCGGCTGCGCGACAAACCCGCCCGGCCCAAGGCCGACCAGCTTGGCCAGCGGCGGCGCGGCTCGCGGGGCGGGCGTGGCGCCCGGCCGCTGCGCGTCACGGTCAGCATCGGCGTGGCCGAGCGCAGCGAGACCTTGCGCGCGCCCGACGCGGTCATCAAGGCGGCCGATCAGGCGCTCTACAAGGCCAAGGATGGCGGGCGCAACCAGGTGTGCGCCTACGGCGCGCGCCGCCGCGCGGGCGCCGCCTGAACCCGCCGCGCTACCCGTTCGCCAGCGGCAGCGCCATCAGAGTTTCGTCGTACAGCCTGCCGTTGACGCACAGCGCCTCGCGCTCGTGGCCATACACGGTGAATCCGAGGCTGGCATACAGCGCCGCAGCCGCGGCGTTGTTGGCGGTCACGCTTAACTGCACCTGGCGTACGCCGCGCATGGTCCGCGCGTGGGCAATCGCGGCGTGCATCAGCAGCCGCCCGAGCCCGCGCCCGCGTTGGGCCGGCGCGACGTACATGCTCCAGATGTGGGCCTTGTGTCGCATCTTCAGCTTGCGCTGCCGCCCCACGCCCACCATGCCTGCCAAGGCGTCCTGCATGAACACGCCGAACATGGCGCCATCGTTGGCCGGGGTGATCCATTCGCGGATGTCCGCCAATGTCAGCGTGTGTTCCTCTTCGTAACTCGATCCGAAAGACTCGGGCGTCTCGACCAGGGCGTCCAGCCGCAATTGCCGCAAGGGCGCGGCATCGAGGGCGGTCAGGCGTCGAACGACGGGCTCGGACATGGGCGGCGCAAGTGTTGGGAATAGGAAACGTTCGGGCAGTATAGGCCGGTGGCCTTGCCTATAATGGTTTCAACGCCGCTTGCGGTTTTCACAAAGGAGCCACTGATGTTCGGTTTCCTCAAGACAAACCAGGTTGCGACGCGCCATGAAGTGCAGGAAGAGTTCGTGGCCCGTGTCGCGGGTGCAGCGCAGGACTTCGTGGAGGCAGCCGGTTCCACCGGCGCCGTGTTGGACTACTCACCGGCCAGCATCCATGCGCTGGATGACGCGCTGGAGGCCGCCCATCTGGGCACGCTTCCCCTGACCCCCATGCAAACGGTCGGCGCCGCCGCCTATCTCTACGAGGTCGGCCGCCGGGCGCACGGCGGGTTGTACGAGGTCTGCGACGACGAGGATCCCGTCGTCCTGGTCTGCGGGGAACCCGGCGCGGAAGTGTGCTTCGGCGCCATCGCCAAGGTCGAGCGGCGCATCCGCTATGGGGCCGCCGAGGCGATTCCCGCCTACTTCGAACTATTCATGGACGCCCTGCAGACCGGCGAAGCCCGGACCATCCGCTAGGTCGGGACCGCCTGCGCGGGGCGCTGCCTGACTGCCGGTTCCGGGCGCGCCCGGAACCCGGCCGCCGGCCCTGGGCGGGGCCGGATTTCTCCCTGGCCCGCCATCGTCGCGGCCTCCTTTTGGCGGCCGGACAACGCCTGCTTACGCCTTCTGGGGATTTCCCGTAGGGCTGTAAGAAAAACAGCCCTACAATTCCGCAATTCCCGCCACCCGGCGGGTGCTCGCGCCGTCTGTCATCGGACGGGTTTTTACTAGCAGTACATTCGCGCCGCGATACGCGTCCGATTCGCCTTGCCCCAGGAGCGCCTGCATGAAATTCCGCTTCCCCATCTTCATCATCGACGAGGACTACCGTTCCGAGAACGCGTCCGGTTTGGGTATCCGTGCCTTGTCCGCCGCAATCGAGGCCGAGGGCGTCGAGGTGATCGGGGTGACCAGTTACGGCGACCTGAGCTCGTTCGCGCAGCAGCAAAGCCGCGCCAGCGCCTTCATCCTGTCGATCGACGATGAAGAGTTCGACGTGGACTCGCCCGAGGACGTGGCCAGCGCGATCAAGAACCTGCGCGCCTTCATCGGCGAGCTGCGTTTTCGCAACGCCGACATCCCCATCTACCTGTACGGCGAGACCCGCACCTCGGAACACATTCCGAACGACATCCTGCGCGAGCTGCACGGGTTCATCCACATGTTCGAGGACACGCCGGAATTCGTGGCGCGCCACATCATCCGCGAAGCGCGCAGCTACGTCGACAGCCTGCCGCCGCCGTTCTTCCGCGAGCTGGTGAAGTACGCGCAGGACGGCTCGTATTCCTGGCACTGCCCGGGCCACTCGGGCGGCGTGGCGTTCCTGAAGAGCCCGGTCGGCCGGATGTTCCACCAGTTCTTCGGTGAAAACATGTTGCGCGCCGACGTCTGCAACGCGGTGGACGAACTGGGCCAGCTGCTGGACCACACCGGCCCGGTCGCCGAATCCGAACTGAACGCCGCGCGCATCTTCCACGCGGACCATTGCTTCTTCGTGACCAACGGCACGTCGACCTCGAACAAGGTCGTGTGGCACGCCAACGTCGCCGCGGGCGACGTGGTGGTGGTGGACCGCAACTGCCACAAGTCGATTCTGCACGCCATCACGATGACGGGCGCGATCCCGGTGTTCCTGCGTCCCACGCGCAACCACCTGGGCATCATCGGGCCGATCCCGCTGGAAGAATTCCATCCCGACAACATCCGCAAGAAGATCGAGGCCAACCCCTTCGCGCGCGAAGCGGTCAACAAGAATCCGCGCATCCTGACGCTGACGCAGAGCACGTACGACGGCGTCATCTACAACGTCGAAATGATCAAGAAGCAGCTGGGCAGCTATGTCGACACGCTGCACTTCGACGAGGCCTGGCTGCCGCACGCGTCGTTCCACGAGTTCTACCAGGACATGCACGCCATCGGGCAGGACCGCCCGCGCAGCCAGGACGCCATGGTGTTTGCGACGCACTCCACGCACAAGCTGCTGGCCGGCATCTCGCAGGCCTCGCAGATCATCGTGCAGGAGTCCGAGACCCGCAAGCTGGACCGCAACGTCTTCAACGAGGCGTACCTGATGCACACGTCCACGTCGCCCCAGTACGCGATCATCGCGTCCTGCGACGTGGCCGCGGCCATGATGGAGCCGCCGGGCGGCACCGCGCTGGTCGAGGAAAGCATCCGCGAAGCCCTGGATTTCCGCCGCGCCATGCGCAAGGTGGAATCCGAATTCGGCAAGAACGACTGGTGGTTCAAGGTCTGGGGCCCGAACCGGCTGGTGTCCGAAGGCATCGGCAACCGCGACGAGTGGATCCTGGAAGCCAACGACCACTGGCACGGCTTCGGCGAGATGGCCGAAGGCTTCAACATGCTGGACCCGATCAAGGCCACGGTCATCACGCCGGGGCTGGACATGTCGGGCAGCTTCGGTGAAACCGGCATTCCCGCCGCCCTGGTCTCCAAGTACCTGACCGAGCACGGCGTGGTGGTCGAGAAGACGGGCCTGTACTCGTTCTTCATTCTGTTCACCATCGGCATCACCAAGGGCCGCTGGAACACGCTGCTGACCGCCCTGCAGCAGTTCAAGGACGACTACGACCGCAACCAGCCGCTGTGGCGCATCCTGCCGGAGTTCTGTCGCGACCATCGCCGCTACGAGCGCATGGGCCTGCGCGACCTCTGCCAGCAGATCCACGAGGCCTACCGCGAGCGCGACGTCGCCCGCCTGACGACCGAGATGTATCTCAGCGACATGGTGCCCGCGCTCAAGCCGTCGGACGCGTTTGCCCGCATGGCGCACCGCGAGGTCGAGCGCGTCGACATCGACAAGCTGGAAGGCCGCGTCACGGGCGTGCTGCTGACGCCTTACCCGCCGGGCATCCCGCTGCTGATTCCGGGCGAGCGCTTCAACCGCACCATCGTGCAATACCTGCAGTTCGCGCGCGAGTTCAACGAACGCTTCCCCGGCTTTGAAACCTACATCCACGGCCTGGCCGACGAAGTGGGACCGGACGGCGAAAAGCGTTACTACGTCGACTGCCTGATCGAAGAGTAAGCACGGGCGGACCTGGAATCTTGATGTTCGATGTCGCAGTACTCGGCGCCGGCGCCGCGGGAATGATGTGCGCGGCGGTCGCCGGCCAGCGCGGCCTGCGCGTGGTGCTGGTCGACCACGCGCAGCGTCTGGCCGAGAAGATCCGCATCTCCGGCGGCGGGCGCTGCAACTTCACGAACATCGGGGCCGGGCCCGCCAACTTTCTTTCCGAGAACCCGCATTTCTGCCGGTCGGCGCTGTCGGCCTACACGCCGCAGGACTTCCTGGGGCTGGTCAAGCGCCACCGCATCGCCTGGCACGAGAAGCATCGCGGCCAGCTGTTCTGCGACGACTCCAGCGAAAACATCATCGACATGCTGCGCGCCGAGTGCGACGCGGGCAATGTGCAATGGCGCATGGGCTGTTCGGTGGCCGAGATCGCGCAGGGCGAGGCCGGCTTTGAACTGCGCACCAGCCAGGGCGTCATCCGCGCCGCCAAGCTGGTCATCGCGACCGGCGGCATGGCGATTCCCCAGTTGGGCGCCACCGATTTCGGGCTGAAGATCGCCCGCCAGTTCGGCCTGAAGGTCGTGGAGCCGCGGCCCGCGCTCGTCCCGCTGACCTTCGACCCCGTCCAATGGCAGCCGCTGTCCGAGCTGTCCGGCGTGGCGCTGGAAGTGAACCTGCAGACGGGGCAGGGCAAGGCGCGCGGCGAATTCCTGGAAGACCTGCTGTTTACCCACCGCGGGCTGTCCGGGCCGGCCATCCTGCAGATCTCCAGCTACTGGAAGCCGGGCGAGCCCATCGTCATCGACCTGGCGCCGGGCCGCGACCTGGCGCAGGAACTGCTGGCGTCCAAGTCCGGCAACCGCCAGCAGCTTCATACGGTGCTGGGCGGGCTGTGGCCCAAGCGCCTGGCCGACCGCTGGCTGCACCTGGCCGAACAGGCGGGCAAGCCGGGACTGGCGGCGCTGCGCCTGGCGGACGCGCCCGACAAGACGCTGCGCGCGCTGGCGCAGGACATCCATCAGTGGACGCTCGTGCCCAGCGGCACGGCGGGCTACAAAAAGGCCGAGGTCATGCGGGGCGGCGTGGACACGCGCGGCCTGGACCAGAAGTCCATGCAGGCCAAGGCCGCACCGGGCCTGTATTTCATCGGCGAGGCCGTCGACGTTACCGGCTGGCTGGGCGGCTACAACTTCCAGTGGGCCTGGGCCTCGGGCGTGGCCTGCGGCCAGGCGCTGTAGGCCGCCGGGCGCTTTTCTGCCCAATCCGGCATTGTGATATTAAATAAAAATACATATCATTTAGGTTTTGATCTTTATCAAGTCTGTCCCCATGGGGATGGATCAGCCGGAGATTCGCATGGCCTACACCCTACCGCCCCTGCCGTACGCCTATGACGCGCTGGAACCTCACATCGACGCAATGACGATGGAGATCCACTACACCAAGCATCACCAGACCTACGTCAACGGCCTGAACACCGCCCTGGAAGGCGCCGGCATCGCCACGGACGAGCCGGTCGAAGCCCTGGTCGCCCGCATCAAGGAACTGCCGGATGCCGTGCGCGGCGCCGTGCGCAACCATGGCGGCGGCCATGCCAACCACAGCCTGTTCTGGTCCGTCATGTCGCCGCAGGGCGGCGGCGAGCCGGATGGGGCCCTTGCGGCGGCCATCGAAGCGGAACTGGGCGGGCTGCCCGCCTTCAAGGAAGCCTTCACCAAGGCGGCGCTGACGCGCTTTGGCAGCGGTTGGGCCTGGCTGAGCGTGACGCCGGCCGGCAAGCTGGTGGTCGAGAGCAGCGCCAACCAGGACAGCCCCTTGATGGATGGAAACACGCCCATCCTGGGCCTGGATGTCTGGGAACACGCTTACTATCTGAAGTACCAGAACCGCCGGCCGGAATACATCGGCGCTTTCTACAACGTGGTGAACTGGCCCGAAGTGTCGCGCCGCTATGTGGCGGCGAAGGGCTGAGCGCCTCTCCCGCAAGGAGCGCAGCGGCATATGAATACCTTCAGCCGTCATCGTGTTCGGCCGGCGGCCACCAGCATCAGCGTCTGGACGCTGGCCGTCATGGTGTCCTGCCTGGCCCTGTACCAACTCTGGGTCTTTTTGGACGTGCGCGCGCCGCACGTGGCCGACGCCCTGCTGGGCGGCCTGGTCGCGGCCGCGGCGACCGGGCTGGGCACGCTGCCCATTCTTTTTGCCCGCACCATTCCGCAAAAGGCGCAGGACAGCATGTTCGGCTTCGGGGCCGGCGTGATGCTGGCCGCCTGCGCCTTTTCGCTGGTGGCGCCGGGCATCGCGGCGGGCGAGGAGCTGGGCTATGGGCCATGGGGGGCGGGCCTGACGGTGGGCGCGGCCGTTCTGCTTGGCGCGGCGGTGCTGCTGCTCATGGACCGCATCCTGCCCCACGAGCATTTCATCAAGGGCAGGGAGGGCATGGAGGCGCACCGGCTGCGCCGAACCTGGCTGTTCGTGTTCGCGATCATGCTGCACAACCTGCCCGAAGGCCTGGCGATCGGCGTGGGCTACGCTGGCGGCGATCCCGTGCGGGGCACGGCCCTGGCGACGGGCATTGCGATCCAGGACATCCCCGAGGGACTGGTGGTGGCCGTGGCCCTGTTGGCCGCCGGCTACAAGCGCACCTTCGCCGTGGCGCTGGGCATGCTGTCGGGGCTGATCGAGCCCGTGGGCGCGGTGCTGGGCGCGGCCATCGTCGGCTGGTCGGCGCCGATGCTGCCATGGGGCCTGGGTTTCGCGGCCGGCGCGATGCTGTTCGTCATCAGCCACGAGATCATTCCAGAATCGCACCGCAAGGGGCATGAGGTCTATGCGACCTGCGGCCTGATGCTGGGTTTTGTCCTGATGATGCTGCTGGACACGGCCCTGGGATAAGGCGCAGAGGCGCCCGAAAGATCCCCGCAGATGCCCGCAGACGCCCGGCGGGCCTAGGCTGATCCGGGATTTTCGTTGTATGCTTTGCCCGCTGTCACGCATGTTGCGGGAGAGAGCGGCCGAAGGCACACAGTCCGGCCGCCGCCGAAGGCGCAATTCGCCCAGAATCGCTCAGGTAACCGATACCGCGCAGGCTTGTCCCGTCCCGCATTTGTTGCCCAACCGGCCATGCGGACGCGGCAAAACAGTACTCTGGAGAGACCTGGCACCGCCGCCCTAATCAGGGACATGACGAGCAGCCCAGGCGCCGAAGGTGCAAACCCGCCACGCGGGGCAACTCTCAGGCAAAAGGACAGAGGGGCGGAAGATTCAGCCGTTGCGCGGGCGCCATCCGCCCGCAACCAGCGGCATTCCGTAACCCTGGCATCACTGCCGTCCCGGAGTTCCCCGCATGTCCGCACCCCTCAAACGCACCCCGTTGGCCGAAGAACACATCGCGGCCGGCGCCCGCATGGTCGATTTCGGCGGCTGGGACATGCCGCTCGCCTACGGTTCGCAACTCGAAGAGCACCACGCCGTGCGCCAGGACGCCGGCATGTTCGACGTCTCGCACATGCTGAACGTCGACGTGACCGGGCCCGACGCCTACGCCTTCCTGCAGCGCCTGGTCGCCAACGACGTGGCCAAGCTGACGGTGCCGGGCAAGGCGCTGTATAGCTGCATGCTCAATCCGCAGGGCGGCGTCATCGATGACCTCATCATCTATTTCTTCGCCGTCGACGAATGGCGCGTGGTGGTCAACGCCGGCACCGCGGACAAGGACGTGGCCTGGATGCAGCGCGTCAAGCAGGCCGGCGCGTTCGACGTCGCCATCACGCCGCGCCGCGACCTCGCCATGGTCGCCGTGCAGGGCCCCAATGCCCGCGCCAAGGTCTGGGCCGCGCGCCCGGCCTGGAAGGCCGCCAGCGAATCCCTCACCCCCTTCGTCGCCGCCCGCGTGGGCGACGACACCCTGGTCGCCCGCACGGGCTACACCGGCGAGGACGGTTTTGAAATCGTCCTGCCCGCCGCCGACGCGGTGCAGTTCTGGCGCGACCTCGTCGCCCAGGGCGTGCGCCCGGCGGGCCTGGGCGCGCGCGACACGCTGCGCCTGGAAGCCGGCATGAATCTCTACGGCCAGGACATGGACGAGCTCACCCACCCGGGCGAAGCCGGCCTGACCTGGACGGTATCGCTCAAGAACGCCGAGCGCCGCTTCATCGGCCGCGACGCGCTGGAACAATTCGCCAAGCCGGCCACCTTCATCGGCCTGAAGCTGCAGGATCGCGGCGTCATGCGCGCGCACATGGCCGTGCGCACCCCGCAGGGCATGGGCGAACTCACCAGCGGCACCATGTCGCCCACGCTGGGCGTGTCCATCGGCTTTGCGCGCCTGCCGCAAGGCGTGGCGCCCGGCGACACGGTCGAGGTCGACATCCGCGGCAAGTGGGTGCCCGCCGTGGCGTGCAAGCTGCCTTTCGTGCGTAACGGCAAAGCCGTCGAACACTCGTAAACTCGAAGCTTCGCGCGGGCGCCCACCCGGTCTGGGCGGCGGCCGTCCGCGCGAGGCGCGCAACACCATTCATCTATCCGCATTCCCTCAGGAGTTCCCATGAGTCTGCCCACCGATCGCAAGTACACCGAATCCCATGAATGGGTCAAAGCCGAGGGCGACGTGTTCGTCGTCGGCATCACCGACACCGCCCAGGATCAACTGGGCGATCTGGTCTTCGTCGGCGACGTGAACGTCGGCGCCAAGCTGGCTGCGGGTGAAACCGCCGGCGTGGTCGAGTCGGTCAAGGCCGCCTCGGACATCTACGCGCCCGTCGCCGGCGAAATCGTCGCTTTCAACGAAGAACTGGAAAGCAACCCCAACCTGATCAACGAATCGGCCTTCACCGCCTGGATCTTCAAGATCAAGCCGGACAACGCGGCCGACGCCGACAAGCTGCTGGACGCCGCCGGCTACGAAGCCGTCGCCAACGGCTAAGCCGGCCAGCAGGCGGCGCGGGGCCGGCAGGCGCCGCGCCCCTTGCGCCAGATGCAATACCGTCCGTCCCTTCGACGACACCCGCTACCCCGAGATCTCCCCATGTCGCGCGCCCTAGACACCCATACCGACTTCATCCCCCGCCACATCGGCCCTTCCGACGCCGACCAGGCCGCCATGCTTGCCGTGATCGGCAGCGACAGCCTGGACGCCCTGATCGAAGAAGTCGTGCCCCCCAAGATCCGCAGCCAGGAGCCGCTGGCGCTGCCGCAATCGCGCAGCGAAGCCGACGTGCTGGCCGAACTGAAGCAGGTCGCGGGCCGCAACAAGGTCTACCGCAGCTACATCGGGCAGGGGTACTACGGCACGCAGACGCCCAACGTGGTGTTGCGCAACATTCTTGAAAATCCCGCCTGGTACACGGCCTACACGCCCTACCAGCCCGAGATCTCGCAGGGCCGCCTGGAAGCCCTGCTGAACTACCAGACCATGGTCGCCGACCTGACGGGGCTGGACATTTCCAACGCCTCGCTGCTGGACGAAAGCACCGCCGCCGCCGAAGCCATGACGCTCGCGCGCCGCAGCGCCAAATCCAAGAGCCCGGTGTTCTTCATCTCGCGCCACGTGCATCCGCAGACCATCGAAGTCGTGCGCACGCGCGCCGAAGGCCTGGATATCGAGATCCGCATCGGCGACGAGGCCGAAGGCCTGCCCGAGTGCTTCGGCGTGCTGCTGCAGTACCCGCACAGCACGGGTTCCGTCTCCGACTACCGCAAGCTGGCCGACGCCGCCCACGCGCAGGGCGCGGTGGTCGCCTGCGCGACCGACCTGCTGGCGCTGGCCCTCCTGGCCGCCCCGGGCGAATGGGGCGCGGACATCGCCATCGGTTCGGCGCAGCGCTTTGGCGTGCCGTTCGGTTTTGGCGGCCCGCACGCCGGCTTCATGGCCTGCAAGGACGCCTTCAAGCGCAACATGGCCGGCCGCCTGGTCGGCGTGTCCAAGGACGCGCAGGGCAACCCGGCGCTGCGCCTGGCGCTGCAGACCCGAGAGCAGCACATCCGCCGCGAGAAGGCCACCTCCAACATCTGCACGGCGCAGGTGCTGCTGGCCGTGATGGCCGGCATGTACGCGGTGTGGCACGGCCCGGCCGGCATCCGCCGCATCGCCGAGCGCGTGCAGCGCGCCACCGCCATCCTGCGCGCCGAACTGATCAAGCTGGACGTCAAGGTCGTCAACGACACGTTCTTCGACACGCTGCTGCTGGAAACGGGCGCCGCGACGCCCGCCATCCTGACCGCCGCCGATTGCGCGCACATCAACCTGCGCCGCGTCGACGGCGCGCGCCTGGCCGTCTCGCTGGACGAAACCGTCACCGTGGCCGACCTGCAGGCGCTGGTCAACGTCTTCGCCGCCGGCCTGCAGCGCGATGACGTCGAACTCGACATCGACGCGCTCGACGCCGCCGCCGCCAGCGGCATTCCCGCCTCGGTTGCCCGCGAAAGCGCGATCCTGACGCATCCTGTCTTCTCCAGCGTCCAGTCCGAAACCGACATGCTGCGCTACCTGCGCAAGCTGGCCGACAAGGACCTGGCCCTGGATCGCACGATGATCCCGCTGGGTTCGTGCACCATGAAGCTGAACGCCACGGCCGAGATGATCCCCATCACCTGGCCCGAGTTCGCGCTGATCCACCCGTTCGCGCCCGCCTCGCAGAGCCAGGGCTACGCCGAACTGATCGACCGCCTGTCCGCCGCGCTGTGCGAGATCACCGGCTACGACAACATCAGCCTGCAGCCCAACTCGGGCGCGCAGGGCGAATACGCGGGCCTGCTCGCCATCCGCGGCTACCACCAGGCCAACGGCCAGCACCAGCGCAACATCTGCCTGATCCCGTCGTCGGCCCACGGCACCAACCCCGCCTCGGCCCAGCTCGCCGGCATGGACGTGGTGGTGGTGGCGTCGGACGCCAATGGCAACGTGGACCTCGCGGACCTGCGCGCCAAGATCGAACAGGTCGGCGACAAGCTGGCCGCGCTGATGATCACGTACCCGTCCACGCACGGCGTGTTCGAGGAAGCCGTCACTGAAATCTGCGACCTGGTGCACCAGGCCGGCGGCCAGGTATACCTGGACGGCGCCAACATGAACGCCATGGTCGGCGTGGCCAAGCCCGGCAAGTTCGGCTCGGACGTGTCCCACCTGAACCTGCACAAGACCTTCTGCATTCCGCACGGCGGCGGCGGCCCCGGCGTGGGCCCCGTGGCGGTGCGCGCGCACCTGGCGCCTTACCTGCCGGGCGTCGTGAACGAGCAGGGCAAGCTGCCTGGCGAGGCCAAGGTCGGTCCGGTCTCGGCCGCGCCGTTCGGTTCGGCCGGCATCCTGCCGATCCCGTTCGTGTACATCGCCCTGATGGGCGCGGACGGCCTGCGCCGCGCCACGGAAGTCGCGATCCTGAACGCCAACTACATCGCCACCCGCCTGCGCGACCACTATCCGGTCCTGTACGCGGGCCGCAACGGCCGCGTGGCGCACGAGTGCATCCTGGACGTGCGTCCGCTCAAGGAAACCAGCGGCATCAGCGCCGAAGACATCGCCAAGCGCCTGATGGACTACGGCTTCCATGCGCCCACCATGAGCTTCCCGGTGGCGGGCACCCTGATGGTCGAGCCGACCGAATCCGAAGGCGTGGCCGAACTGGACCGCTTCATCGACGCGATGATCGCGATCCGTGAAGAGATCGCCCAGGTCGAGCGCGGCGAACGTGACCGTGACGACAACGTCCTGAAGAACGCGCCCCACACCGCCCAGATGCTGCTGGCCGAAGAATGGCTGCACGACTACCCGCGCCAGCAGGCCGCCTACCCGGTGGCGACGCTGCGCGACGCCAAGTACTGGCCGCCGGTCGCGCGCGTGGACAACGCCTACGGCGATCGCAACCTGGTGTGCGCCTGCCTGCCGGTCGAAGCCTACGCATAACTCGGCGGACGGTGTCAGACACCCTTGGGGTGTCTGACCCTTTGGCAGTCAGCATGAAAAAAAGCCCCCGACCTGAACAGGCGGGGGCTTTCTGCTTGGGGCCGGCATCAGGCCGGCGGCGCATTACTTCGCCGGCGCCTTGGCCTCGGCGCCGAAGTCTTCGGCGATGCTGATGAAGGTGTTGAGCAGGATCTGCAGGTTGTCCTTGCCCAGTCCGCCTTCCGCGTTCATGTCCATCTGCAGCACGGCCTGGTTCTTGTCATCCAGGTAGGCGCGGGACCAGCGGTATTCCTGGTTCCAGGCATTGATGGCCTTGAGCGTCATCGGCTTCTTGGTGCTGTAGGTGGCGGTCAACACCAGGTCCAGGCACTTTTCGGTGAAGTCGTTGCACAGAAACTCCAGGCGCAGGTCGCTGGCGCCGGTGGTGCCCGGGTTCAGGACCAGCACGGGACCGTCGGTGCCGTCGGCGCGCGTGACGGTGTAGCCCATGTCATCCAGCATGCTGGCGACGTCGTCCAGGTTGAAGTCCTGCATCATGCCCACGGCCGGGGCCGGCACGGCGGGTTCCGCGTCCGGGTCCATGCCCAGGCCGGACAGCTCGTCGTCGTCGTCCATCGAATCCATGCCGGTGGCGCCCAGGAGGCCGCTGAACAGTTCCTCGGCGGGGATCTTCTGGCCGTTCAGGTCGCCCACGCCGTCGGCAAAGGTGAACCGGCCGACGATGTTGTCGCCGTCGTTCTTGCCCACGTTGAGCATCTCGGCCATGCCGGCCATCTGGCGCATCTGCTCGTCGGCCTGGGCGGCGGCCTGGTCGGCGGCCGCGCCTTCCTTCTTGATGGCGTACTGCACCATCAGGTCCTGGATCATGGGCTTGGAAATGACCAGCGAGGCATCGATCTTCTTGATCGCCTGGACCGCGATTTCCTGCGGGGTGAGGTCCTTGACGTTGGCCGGGTTGGCCAGTTCCAGCGAGAAGGTCAGCTTGCTCTCGCCCTTGGCCGTCTTCCAGCTCAAGGGATCGATGCTGAACGACGGATTGCCCGCCAGCAGCTTGCCGGCGTTGTCCAGAATCACGTCGAACTGTTCGTCCTTCAGGCCTTCGTCGCTGACGCCCATCATGAGCTGACGCACGAGCTGGTTGTAGGTGTCGGACAGTTGCTTGACGGCCGGACCGTCCAGCTTGGCCAGCTTGACCACGGCCTGGCCGCTGCCCAGCGCCACGTCGTTCACGGTCATGTCGCCGGTGTTGTAAGCGGCCTGCACGTTGATCGTCTTGTCGTCTTCGGACAGCTTGACGCCATAGGCGAAGTTGTCCAGCGAGAACTTGATGTCTTCGGTCGGGCGCAGGACGTCCAGGCGCTTGATCTTCAGGTCGGAATTGCCCATCGAAATGCCGAACTTGCCCATGCGGCTGTCGACGTCCAGGGTCAGGCCGGCCAGGGTGATCTTCACCGGATCGTGGCTCTTGGTGCCATCGACTTCCAGCTTGTCCATCACGCCGTGCGCGGTGACGGCCTGCGTGTCGCGGTCGAAGGTGCCTTCCACCTTCATGCCGCTGAAATCGAGCGCATTGCCGTCATGCGTGACGGTGATGGGGGCGATCATGGCGGTCGACGTGGCGTTGCCGCCGTAGCCGACGATGGCGTCGCTCATCAGGGGCGAGACGCCCTTGGTCAGCTCGAACACGGGCGCGACGTTGTCGGTCTTGGCGATCTCGCTGTGGATGAAGGCCAGCTTGGGCGCGATGGCGCCGCGCGCCAGGGCGCTCTTGGGGAAGGGGCCGTGCTCGACGTTGGCGTCGAACTCGATCATGCCCGGGGGCATGTCGTTCGGGCTCTTGTCGTTCTTGAGGAAGGACACGCCATAGCGCGCCTGCGTCGAAAACAGGCCGCGTTCGTATTTCAACTGATCGATGCGCAGACCAAACAACGGCGTGATCTTGGCCAGCTTTTCATTGGCTTGCGCCAGATAGCGCTGCGAGTCCGCTTCGATCCGCTTGCCGGTGTACCACGTGGCGCCAACCCAGCTTCCCGCTCCCACTATGACCACGCCGAGGGTGATCGCTACGCTCTTTTTCATCGTTCTGCTTGTATCGTTGATTATCGAGTCATATCCGGCGATGGCGGCTCATGGAGCCGCTGCCGCAACTGCGGACGCATCCGGAATACGCGTGTTCATCGGCCTGTAAGGCCCGCGGCGGAGTATACCGAGACGCGTGTCTACCCGAACGCGCGTGCCGTTACCGAAGATTTCAAAATGAAAGCCGGCGCATGCGCGCCGGTTTTTTTGTCGACAAAGCGCCTGGTTTTACAGCGGGTCGAGCGGATAGATCGGGCGGCGCACGTGCTTGAATTCAAGCTGGCCGTAGTCGGAGGTGGTGACGCCCACGCCGGTGCATTCGATGATTTCGGTGGCCATGTCCGAAAAGCCCGCGCGCCAGTGGATCCGGCTCTTCAGGACGACGTAGCGCTTTTGCAGCGGGTCGATGCCCGCCGACAGCAGGCAATTGATGTCGAAGGGCTCCTGGTGGCGCGACACGACCACGATCTCCACGCGGCCGGTGTCGATCACCACGGTCAGGCCGGTGTCGTTGCGCACGCCGCGGTACATGGGGCCGCGGTTCAGGTAAACGCCGTCGAACACCAGCTTGACGCGGCCGGTGACTTCCAGCGGTTCGCTGGGTTGGCTGAGCGCCGGCATCGCCATCTTGCCGCCCAGCTTGATCGTAATGGTGCTGCCCACGCCGGCATCGGCCGCCTCGCGCGCGGCCTGCGGGTCGCAGATGGCGTAGAAGACCACGTTGTCCAGTTCCTGGCGCATCACTTCGGCCAGCACGGCCGTCGTGTCCATGGTGCCGCCCGAGCCCGTGTTGTCGTAGTGGTCCAGCAGCACGACCGGGCCTTGTTCGATGGCCTTGGCGCGCGCAATCGTGGGCGCCAGCGGTTCGGAATGGAACACCCAGTCGGCGCGGCCGTTCCAGGCGCGGTCCAGCAGTTCGTCGCGATGCTGTTCGGCGGCGGCGAGATTGCCGTCGGTACAGACCACGGCGCTCAGGCCCGCCTCGCGGATGTCCGCGTGCGGAAAGCCCACGAAGACCGAGGCGGCCAGCACGCCGCCCGCCTCCAGTTCCTTGCACCGCTCCTGCAGGGGCTTGTTGGGCGCGGCGTGCGTGCCCTGGCACATGATGTGCGGCAGCATGGGCCGGTTGGCCCAGGCCATCACCGGCCTGATCTCGCCCTTGAGCGTGCGGACGATGACATTGGCCGCGCGCACGCCCGCGTCGCGGATGTCCACGTGCGGATAAGTGTGAAAGCCGCTGATGACGGTGGCGTTGCTGACGATGTCGTCGTAGAGGTTGGCGTGCATGTCCAGCGTCACGGCCACCGGCGTCGTGGGATCGATCTCGCGCAGGCGGCGCAGCAGGTCGCCTTCGGCGTCCTCCACGCCCTCGGCGACCATGGCGCCGTGCAGGTCCAGCAGGATGGCGTCGAAGCCGCCGCGCCTGACCTCGTCCAGGACCAGCTCGCACAGCCGCTCGTGCGTGGCGGCGCTGGCCGGACCGCTGGGCCAGGATTCCGCCGCCACCGGCACCACCATCTCGGCGCCTTCGCGGCGCGCGACCTCGATATAGCCGCCCAGGCCGCTATCGGTGTTTTCATAGGCCCGGATGGCGCGCTCGCCGGCCAGGATCTCGGGACTGCCGCGAAAGAAGCGCTCGAGCGGGGTGGGCACGGGCGAAAACGTATTCGTCTCGTGCTTGATCATTGCCAAAAGCCAACGCATGGGAAGTTCCTGTGGGTTGCCGTGGAAAGTCAGTTTGCCGCGGGCGGCTGGGGCCAGGGGCGCTGCGCGGGGCGCATCCGCTCCCAGGCGCGCGCGATGCGCAGCACGCCCAGGTCGTCAAAGCGCGGGCCGGCAATCTGCAGCCCGATCGGCAGGCCCGCCTTGGTGTAGCCGCAATTGACCGAGGCGGCGGGCTGCTCGCTCATGTTGAAGGGCAGGGTGAAGCCGATGTGGTGCATCGTGGTGGCGACCTCGTTGGTGGGCGAGGGCCACTCGGCGTTGTAGGCCACGACCGGCGCGACGGGCGACAGCACGTAGTCGAACGGCGCGCAGGCCGCGACGGTGCGCGCCCGCACGTTCAGCGTCTCGTAGTAGCTGCGAAAGACCGCTTCGCCGCTGTGTCCGGCGCCGCTCTCGGCCCAGGCGCGGATGAAGGGCAGGATCTTGGCGCGGCGCTCGTCGGGCAGGGCGGCCAGGTCGATGGCCGAGCGGGTGCGCCAGAAGCGGTCGACGCCGTCCAGCATGTCGGGCGTCATCCAGGGCTGCATGGGCGTGACGATGGCGCCCGCGGCTTCGAAGGCGCGCGCGGCGGCCTCGACCGCCTCGCGTGTTTCCGGATCCAGCGGCAGGCCGCAGCCCGCGTCCAGCAGCAGGCCGATGCGCAGGCCGCGCACGTCCTGCTCCAGGTCGAGCCAGTCGAACGCCTGGTAGGGCAGGCTCATGTGGTCGCGCGCGTCCGGCTGGGACAGCACGCCCATCATGAGGGCCGCGTCGGTGATGGTGCGCGTCATGGGGCCGGCGCAACGGCCCATGAAGGGCGGGTCGATGGGGATGCGTCCCAGGCTGGGCTTGAGGGTGGCGATGCCGCACCAGGCCGCGGGCAGCCGGACCGAGCCGCCGATGTCGGTGCCGATGTGCAGCGGCCCGTAGCCAGCGGCCGCGGCCGCGCCGGCGCCCGCGCTGGAGCCGCCGGGGTTCTTGGTCAGGTCCCACGGGTTGCGCGTCAGGTCGTGGAAGCTGGACAGCCCGGACGACAGCATGCCGTAGTCGGGCATGGTGGTCTTGCCGAGCAGCACGGCGCCCGCCTCGCGCATGCGCGCCGCGGGCGGGGCGTCGGCCGCCGCCGGGGTCAGGTCGGTGGCCGCGGTGCCCAGTGGCACCGGCACGCCGCGGGTGGCGATGTTTTCCTTGATGGTGGCGGGCACGCCGTCGAGCGACACGCCGCCGCAGGTCTGCGGCTCGCCCTTCATCCAGCGGGCCTCGGACGCGCGGGCCATGGCCAGCGCGCCTTCCGGATCCAGCGCGTAGGTCGCCTTCAGCCGGGGTTCCCAGCGCGCGATGTGGTCCAGCACGGAGCGGGTGACCTCCACGGGCGAGAGGGTCTTGCTGCGATACGCCTGGAGAAGTTCATGGGCGGACAGTTCATGCGGTTGCGGCATCTCGATTCCAGTGGTGCGCAAGTTTGTCAGGAGGCGGGCGACGCGGCCGGCATCAGGCCGGACGCGATGGGACGGAAGTTGCGGAAGTCCCAGTCGCGGCCGGGCGCGGCGTCGATCAGGGCCCGCGTGTATTCATGGCGGGGCTCGGTCAGCACGGTTTCGGCCGAGCCCGTTTCGACGACCTGGCCGCGCTGCATCACCATGATGGTGTCGCAGATCTGCGCGGCCACGCGCAGGTCGTGCGTGATGAACAGCACGCCCACGCCCGTGCGCTCGCGCACCTGTTCCAGCAGTTCCAGCACCTGGGCCTGGACCGACACGTCCAGCGCCGAGACGGCCTCGTCGGCCACCAGGATCTCGGGGTCCATGACCAGGGCGCGCGCGATGCAGATGCGCTGGCGCTGGCCGCCCGAGAACTGGTGCGGATAGCGGCGCATGGCGTCGGGGCTCAGGCCCACCACGCTCAGCGTCTCGCCGGCGCGCTTGAGCGCCTGGTCGCGCGGCACGCCAAAGTTCAGGAGCCCTTCGATGATGGATTCGCCGACCGTGCGGCGCGGATTCAACGAGCGGTACGGATCCTGGAACACGATCTGGATGCGCCGGCGCACCGGACGCAGCGCCGACCCGGACAGCGTGCTGAGGTCTTCGCCGCCCATCATCATGTGCCCGGCCGTGGGCTCGATGAGCCGCACGATGCAGCGCGCCACCGTCGACTTGCCGGAGCCGGATTCGCCGACGATGCCCAGGATCTCGCCCTTGCGCAGCGTCAGGTTGACGTCCGTGGCGGCGATGACGCCCTGAGACGCCTTGCGGGAAAACATCGAGCTCTTACCGGCATACGTGCGGCCCAGGCCCTTGACGTGCAGCACGGGCGCCCCGGCGGGCGCGTCGCGGCGCGAGGGCACCAGGCTGGGCACCGAGGACACCAGGCGGCGCGTATAGGACTGCTTGGGTTCGGCCAGGATCTCGTGGCGCGTCCCGCTTTCGATCAGGTCGCCGCGGTTCATGACGACGATGCGATCGGCGATCTCGGCCACCACGCCGAAATCGTGGGTGATGAACAGCACCGCGGTCTGGTGCTTGACCTGCAACTCCTTGATCAGCGACAGGATCTGCTTCTGGGTGGTGACGTCCAGGGCCGTGGTGGGCTCGTCGGCGATCAGCAGCCTGGGCTCCAGGATGAGCGCCATCGCGATCACGATGCGCTGGCGCTGGCCGCCGGAGAGCTGGTGCGGATAAGCGTCGTAGATACGTTCGATGTCGGGCAGGTGCACCGACTGGAACATGTCCAGCACCTTGGCGCGGCGCTCGGCCGCGGACATGGCCTTGCGGTGCAGGCGCAGCACTTCGTCGACCTGCTTGCCCACCGTGTGCACGGGGTTCAGCGCGGTCATGGGCTCCTGGAAGACCATCGCCATGCGCGTGGCCCGCATTTCGCGCAGGCGCCGCTGCGTGGCGGTGGCGACGTCTTCGCCCTCGACGCGGACGGAGCCGGCGCTGATGCGCAGGATGCCTTGCGGCAGCAGGCCCATGACGGCCAGCGACGTGACGGACTTGCCCGAACCGGACTCGCCGACCACGCAGACCGTTTCGCCGGCGTGCACGTCCAGGCTGAGGTTGCGCACGACGCGGTTGCCCGCGCCCGCGACTTCGACCGACAGGTTGCGGATGGCCAGGATGGCGGACGAGGTATCGCCCGCGGGGGGATTGGGGGAATAGTTCATCGGCATCAGATCCTGCGCACCATTTTCGGGTCCAGCGCGTCGCGCAAGGCGTCGCCCAGGATGTTCACGCTGAGCACGGTCAGCGACAGGAACAGTCCGGGGAACAGGATCAGGCCGGGCAGCATGCGGAAGTACATGCGGCCTTCGGACATGATGTTGCCCCAGGACGCGATCTCGGGCGGGATGCCCGCGCCCAGGAAGCTCAGGATGGCTTCGGTCAGCATGGCGGACGCAAACACGTACGTGCCCTGCACGGTCAGCGGCGCGATGGTGCTGGGCACCATGTGGCGCCACAACAGCAGGGGCAGCGGCGTGCCCAGCGCCAGCGCGGCTTCGACGTAGGGTTCGCCGCGCACGCTCAGGATCTGCCCGCGCACCAGGCGCACCACCCGCGGGATTTCCGGAATGGTGATGGCCACGAGCACGGTCGTGATGCTGGCGCCGGTGACCGACACCAGGGCGATCGCCAGCAGGATGCCGGGAATCGCCATGATGGCGTCCATGGTGCGCATGATGGGACCGTCCAGCGACCGGAACCAGCCGGCGATGACGCCGATGACCAGTCCGATGACCACGCTGACCACGGCCGCGCCCAGGCCCGCGATCAGCGAGATGCGCGCGCCGTAGGCCACGCGCGACCACACGTCGCGGCCGAAGGCGTCGGTGCCCAGCAGGTAATCGGTGAAAGGCTGCTTGAGCCGCGCGCCCGGGTTCAGGAGGGTGGGGTCGACCGTGCCCAGCAGCGGCGCGAAGAGGGCGATCAAGACGATCGCCGTCAGCACCACCAGCGCCAGCATGACGGGCCAGCTCTTGAGCCCCTGGCGGATCTGCCGCCAGGCGGTGACATGGGGAGTGCCGCCTCCGGGGAGGTCGGCGGCCGCCTGCGCGGCGGCGTCGGTTGGCGTTTGCATGCTCATGGTGTCAGTACCTGATCCGCGGGTCGAACACCGTATAGGCGCAATCGACAACAAGATTGATGAACACGTAGACGAACGCGAAGAAGAGCGTCAGGCCCTGGATGACCGGGTAGTCGCGCGCCAGCACGGCTTCCACCACCAGCCGGCCGAGGCCGGGGATGTTGAATACCGATTCCGTCACGACGACGCCGCTGATCAGCAGCGCGATGCCCACGCCCACGACCGTGGCGATGGGCACGGCGGCATTGCGCAGCGCATGCCCGAGCAGCACGCCGGTTTCGCCCAGGCCCTTGGAACGGGCCGTGCGGATGAAATCCTCGCCCATGACCTCGATGACGCTGGTGCGCGTGATGCGGGCGATCAGCGCCACGTAGACGGTGGACAGCGCCAGCGAAGGCAGGATGAGCCGGTGCAGGAAAGGCCAGAAACCTTTTTCCAGCGGCGTATAGCCCTGCACGTTGAACCAGCCCAGCTTGATGGCGAAGATCCAGATCAGCAGATAGCCCGTGACGAACACCGGCACCGAGAATCCCAGCACCGAAAAGCCCATCACCGCGCGATCCAGGAGCTTGCCCTGGCGCCAGGCGGCCAAAACGCCCAGCGGAATGGCGACGATCAGCGTGAACACCAGCGTCAGGACTGCCAGGCTGAGGGAAGGTTCGAGACGCTGTCCGATCAGCTTGGTGACCGGCACGCCGGACATGAGCGAGGTGCCCAGGTCGCCCTGCAGGAGCCTGCCGCCCCAGATGAAGAATTGTTTGACCACCGGCTGGTCCAGGCCCATCGTCTGCCGTATCTGGACGATACGCTCGGGCGTGGCGCCGTCGCCCGCCATGATGATGGCCGGATCCCCGGGGCTGAAACGCAATATCGCAAAGACCACCACCGCGACCATCACCAGTACGGGGATGGTCGCGAGGAGCCGGCGTGAGACAAATGCCAGCATGTAATTCCCCCTGATCTCTATGAGATCTAAGAGGGCCCGCGCGCGCTACCGCAAGCCGCGCGCGGGCCCCTGCCCCTTCAAGGGGCCTTTTTGACGTTCCAGAATGCAAAGACCGGCGCGTGCACCAGGCCCGACAGCTTGGTCGAATAGACGGTGGGCACGGACATCTGGCCCAGCGGCACGTACAGGCCTTCGTCGATGCCGATGCGCTGCACTTCGTCGGCGATCTTCTTCTGTTCGGCCGGGTCGGCGGTGAGCGCCATCTTCGTGCGCAGTTCTTCGATCTGCGGGAAGTCGGGCCAGCCGAACCAGGCGTTGTCGCCGTTGGCCGCGGCCGGGGCCGAGCGCACCGGATCCATCACGTCGGTGGCGTACCAGTTGGTGTTGTGGACGTTCCAGCCGCCTTCGGCGGGCGCGGCCTTCGAGGCGCGGCGGGTGGCCACGCTCTGCCAGTCCATCGCCGCCAGGTTGACGTTGAAGCCGGCCTTGCGCAGCGCCGCGGCCATCACGACCGGTTGCGCCGACAGCGTGCCGACGTCGGTGGCGTGCATGACCAGGATGGGCGTGTTGTCGTAGCCCGCTTCCTTGAGCAGCGCCTTGGCCTTCTCGATGTTCGACGGAACGACCATTTCCTTGCCGATATCGCTTTCCAGCGGCGTGCCGCAGCCCCACAGCGAAGCGCAGGTCTTCCAGTACTTGGGATTGCCCACCAGCGCCTTCATCACGTCTTCCTGGCCGATCGCGTACATGGCGGCCTGGCGGATCTTCTTGTTGTCGAAGGGCGGGTACTTGAAGTTGAAGCGGTACATCGTGAAGTAGCCGACCGGGCTGAGCGACTCTTCCTTCAGATCCTTGTTGCCTTCGATCATCGGCAACAGGTCATACGGGAACTGCTCGACGAAGTCGATCTCGCCGCCGAGCAGCGCGTTGGCGGTGGTCAGCGCGTCGGGCATGACGTCCCACTCGACCTTGTCCACGTTGACGACCTTGCCGCCGGCCAGGCCGCTGACGGGTTCCTTGCGCGGCACGTAGTCGGTGTTCTTGACGTAGACGGTCTTCACGCCCGGCTTGAATTCGGCGATCTTGAACGGACCCGAACCGGTCATGTCGGTGATGGGCTTGCCGATGGGCTGTTCGGCGATGCGCTTGGGCATCATGAACGGCGCGGTGCCGGTGGGCTTGGACAGGGCGCGCAGCGCCAGGTCCGTGGGTTCCTTCATGACGATGCGAAAGCTCTTGTCGTCGATGACTTCGATCTTGTCGGTGAACTTGAGCAGCGTGCGGCCCATGCCGTCGCCCGCGGCCCAGCGCTTGATCGACGCGACGCAGTCCTCGGCCGTCACCGGCTGGCCGTCGTGCCACTTCTGGCCGGGGCGCAGCGTCATGGTGTAGGTCTTGCCGTCGGGCGAGACCTCCCACTTCTCAAGCATCTGCGGCTGCACCTTGTTGTCGGCATCGGTGGCCAGCAAGGTGTCGTAGATCATGTAGCCGTGCCACGTCGTGATGTAGGCGGTGGTGGCGTGCGGATCGGTCAGGCGCAGAGGCGAGTGCATCACCGTCTTGATGACGGTCTCGGCGTAGGCGCCGTGAGCCATCGCGAGAGTGACGCCGGCCAATGCGGCCGCTCGGACAAACTTGAGCATGTAATTTCCCCTTGAAGCGTAGTGAGCGGCGCGATGGGCCGCTACGTCGTTGACGCGCCGCGCAACGGCGGCGCGCGAGGGTCAGGCTGTCGCTGCGGCCCGGCCGTCGAATACCGGTCCGCAAGGCGCCATTCT
Organism: Achromobacter sp. NFACC18-2; assembly: GCF_900108985.1. Taxonomy (NCBI): domain Bacteria; kingdom Pseudomonadati; phylum Pseudomonadota; class Betaproteobacteria; order Burkholderiales; family Alcaligenaceae; genus Achromobacter; species Achromobacter sp. NFACC18-2. Next base: position 180,545 of record NZ_FNYM01000010.1, read on the forward strand.
GATACCGGGACGCAACCGTGTCCATGGTTGTTTTGCCGCATCCATCAGCATGGAGCCGGGGGCGGCGCAGACCAGGATCGTGTGCGCGATGGCGGTGAAATCGGCGCGAAAATGCGCCGAACTCTTGACCACCAGGATCGCCGCGCGCGTGGGTTCCACGCCCGCGAAGCGGAACATTTCCTGATCGGCCATCTGCACCTTGTTGGAGGCGACGATGATGCGCACGCCGCCGATGCGCAGGCAGGCGCTGGCGCCCAGGTCCATGTGAAAGCCGCGATAGAACGCGCCATGCGTATCGAAGCGTCCGTCGGACGTTTTCTCGACGATGAATTCGGCGTCCAGGGGGGCGTCGTCGGGAATACCCGAATGTCCACCCAGTGCAATCCGCAGCGTGTTGCCTTCGCCGGCGCGGTGCGCGGCCAGCGCGGCGGCGGGGTCCACGATCAGGCCGATGGCGGTATCGCGCGCGTCGTGGCGGATCAACGCGCGCAGCAGGCCGGTGGTGTCGGAACTGCCGCCCGCGCCGGGGTTGTCCTGCGCGTCGGCAATCACCACCGGCTTGTTGGCGCCGCGGGCGAGCCGCAGCGCTTCCTGCACGGCTTCGTCCGGCGTGTAGAGCCTGCCGCCGAAGTCCTGCTCCGCATTGAGCACCGCGCGCGCCATCTCGTCGGCGGCGGCGTCGGCGTCGGCCTGCGTTGCGCCGTAGGCCCAGACCGTGGGCGCGCATTCGGGAAAGTCCGCGGCCGGAAAACCGGTCGCAAAAGACACGCTTGCCGCGCCGCGCGCTTCCATGTCGCCCACCCGCTGGTACAGGCTGCGCGCCGGCTCGATATCGGTGGACTGCCAGCACAGGGAAATCAGGAAGGGCAGGCTGCGCAGGGCCACATAATGGCGCGGCACGCCGGCAAGGCGCTGCGCCAGCAGGCCGGCGGCGCGCTGCCCGGTCTCGGCCATGTCGATGTGGGGATAGGTGCGATAGCAGACCAGCGCGTCGGCATGGCGCACCATGGCGCGGGTCACGTTGGCGTGCAGGTCCAGGCTGGCCACGACCGGCACGTCCGGACCGACCAGTTCGCGCACGCGTTTGAGGAGCTCTCCTTCGCCGTCGTCCAGGTGCTCGGTGACCATGGCGCCGTGCAGGTCCAGATAGACGCCGTCCAGCGGCAGCGCCTGCGACAGGCCCTGCAGGATCATCGCGCTGATGCGTTCGAACGCATCGCGGGTAACGTGGCCGGAGGGGCTCGCGGCGGCCCACGTCGTGGGTATCAGCGCATGCTGCCCCATGGCCTCGATGAAGCCCGCCACCGGAATGTTCGCCCCCGCCACCGCCTCGAACATCGCGGGTCCGCTGACCAGCTTCGGCCACCCCCCACCCTTGTCCGCAAAATCCTCCCACGCCGCGCGCGACGGCGCGAACGTATTGGTCTCATGCTGAAAGCCGCCGATCCCGATGCGCATCAGGTTTCCCCTTGTCGTACTGATGTTCGGAAAGCGCGGCATTCGCCGCGCCAGTGTCAGTGCTTCATGGCGCTACATAGCCATCCGCATCGCATGCGAGGCAAGGCGCCACAATCTGGCAATACTTCCCCAAGCGCGGTCGCGCGGATCCGGGCTCCGCCGGTCCGCTGCGACGCCCCCTGGGGGGAGGCGCTACGCGCCTCGGGGGGGGCCTTATTTCGCCACAGGCATCGTGAATTCGGCGCCCTTGGCGATGCTGTCCGGCCAGCGCTGCATCACGCTCTTGTAGCGGGAATAGAAGCGGATGCCTTCCTCGCCATACGCGTGGTGGTCGCCGAACAGCGAGCGCTTCCAGCCGCCGAACGAATGCCAGGCCATGGGCACGGGGATGGGCACGTTGATGCCCACCATGCCCACCTTGATCTGGCGGGCGAAGGCGCGCGCCACGCCGCCGTCGGAGGTGAAGCATGCGACGCCGTTGCCGAACTCATGCGCGTTGATCAGCTCCACCGCGCTGGCGAAGTCCGGCACGCGCACGATGCACAGCACCGGTCCGAAGATCTCTTCGCGGTAGATGTTCATCGCGGGCTTCACGTTGTCGAACAGCGTGCCGCCCAGGAAGAAGCCCTTCTCGTTGCCGGGCACCGTCAGGTCGCGGCCATCGACCACGAGGTCGGCGCCGCTGGCGATGCCGTCCTCGATGTAGCCCATCACCTTCTTGCGATGCTGCGCGGTCACCAGCGGGCCCATTTCGGCGTCGGCCTGCATGCCGTCCTTGACCACCAGCGCCTTGACGCGCGGCGTGAGGCGTTCGACGACCTTGTCGGCCACGTCGCCCACCGCCACGGCCACCGAGATGGCCATGCAGCGTTCGCCCGCGGAACCGTAGGCCGCGCCCATCAGCGCGTCGGTCACCTGGTCCAGGTCGGCGTCGGGCATGACCACGAGATGGTTCTTGGCGCCACCCAGCGCCTGCACGCGCTTGCCGCGCTTGGTGCCTTCGGCGTAGATGTACTCCGCGATGGGCGTGGAACCGACGAAGGACAACGCCTCGACGTCCGGGTGCGAAATCAGCGCGTCCACGGCGAGCTTGTCGCCATGCACCACGTTGAAGACGCCGGCGGGCAGGCCCGCTTCGGCCAGCAGTTCGGCCAGGCGCACGGAGGCGGAGGGATCGCGTTCGGACGGCTTGAGGACAAAGGTGTTGCCGCAGGCGATGGCGACGGGGAACATCCAGCACGGCACCATCATCGGGAAGTTGAACGGCGTGATGCCGGCCACCACGCCCAGCGCCTGGCGCATGCTCCAGTTGTCGATGCCGCCGCCGATCTGGTCGGAATACTGGCCCTTGAGCAGTTGCGGAATGCCGCAGGCGAATTCGACGATCTCGATGCCGCGCATCACTTCGCCCTTGGCGTCCGAAAACACCTTGCCGTGTTCACGGGTGATCAGCTCGGCCAGTTCGTCCTGGTGCTTGTCCAGCAGCGCCTTGAAGTTGAAGAGGATGCGGGCGCGCTTGAGCGCGGGCGTCTCGGACCAGGCGGGGAAGGCCGCCTTGGCGGCGGCCACGGCCAGCGCCACGTCGTCGTTGGAGGCCAGGGGGATCGCCGAGCAGATCTCGCCGGTGGCCGGATTGAAGCCGTCGGCGTAGCGGCTGCTGCCGCCCTCGTAGGGTTGGCCGTTGATGAAATGGGAAATCTTCTTCATGGGTGTAAGGCTCGATGCGGGAATTCGTCAAGAATGCGGTGGGCGGCCGCGCGGGCCGCCCGTCTGCGGAACTGGCGCCCTGGGCGGGCGCGCGGCTGGGGAATACTCAGGCAACCTCTTTCAGGATCTTGCCGATCTGCTCGAAGATCTGGCCGATCTGGGCTTCGTCGATGATGAGCGGGGGCGAGACGGCGATGATATCGCCGGTATAGCGCACCATCAGGCCGCTGTCGAAGCAGCGCTGGAAGACTTCGGCGGCGCGTGCGCCGGGGGCGCCCTCGCGCGGGGCCAGTTCTATGCCGGACACCAGGCCCAGGTTGCGCACGTCGATGACGTGCGGCGCGCCCTTCAGGCCGTGGGCCGCGTCTTGGAAAGCGCCGGACAGCTTGCGCGCGCGGCCGAACAGGTCTTCGCGGCGATAGATGTCCAGGGTGGCCAGGATGGCGGCGGCCGCCAGGGGGTGCGCCGAATAGGTATAGCCGTGGAAGAACTCGATGCCGCCCGCCGGTCCGTTGACGATGGCGTCATGCACCTCGCGCTTGACCGCGACCGCGCCGGCCGGGACGGCGGCGTTGCTCACGCCCTTGGCCATGGCGATGATGTCCGGCGTCACGCCGAAGAACTCGGAAGCCGTGGCGGCGCCCAGGCGGCCGTAGGCGGTGATGACCTCATCGAAAATCAGCAGGATGCCGTGCTTGGCGGTGATTTCGCGCAGCTTTTCGAGGTAGCCCTTGGGCGGGATCAGCACACCCGTGGAGCCGGCCATGGGCTCGACGATCACGGCGGCGATGGTCGAGGGGTCGTGCAGGGCGATGATGCGTTCCAGCTCGTCGGCCAGGTGGGCGCCCCAGGCGGGCTGGCCCTTCGAGTAGGCGTTGTGTTCCAGGTTATGGGTGTGGGGCAGGTGGTCCACGGCGGGCAGCAAGGCGCCCGAGAAGGTCTTGCGGTTGGCCGAAATGCCGCCCACCGAGATGCCGCCAAAACCCACGCCGTGGTAGCCGCGCTCGCGCCCGATCAGGCGGGTGCGCTGGCCTTCGCCGCGCGCGCGGTGGTAGGCCAGGGCGATCTTCAGCGTGGTGTCCACGGATTCGGAGCCGGAGTTCGTGAAGAACACGCGGTCCAGGCCCTGCGGCATCAGGCCCGCGACGGCGGTGGCGGCCTCGAAGGCGAGCGGGTGGCCAAGCTGGAAGCCCGGCGCGTAATCCATGACGCCGGCCTGGCGGGCGATCGCCTCGACGATTTCCTCGCGGCCGTGCCCGGCGTTCACGCACCACAGGCCGGCGGTGCCGTCCAGGATCTGGCGCCCATCGGTGGACGTGTAGTACATGCCTTTGGCCTTGGCCAGCATGCGCGGCTGGGCCTTGAACTGCTTGTTGGCCGTGAAAGGCATCCAGAGATGGGACAGGTCGGGCAACTGGGCGGGGGCGTTCATGGTGACTCCGGAAGAGGGACAACCGCGGCCGCCGCGAAACGCGCGCAGGCAGCGGGATTCGGACGATTCTGGAACGTCCCGCCGCGAATGAAAATATACAATCCGCGCATTTGGCGCTAACTGTATAGTTACAGGCACCACAACTGTACAGTTAGTCCGTGATCGACTTCCAACCCATCCGCGGCCGCGGGGCCGCGCCCACCCTCGTCGAGCAGTTGGTCGCGGCCATCCTGCGCGCCGTGGAGGCGCAGACCCTGCGTCCGGGTATGTCCCTACCCTCGGTCCGCGAGTTTGCGCGCCAGCATGGTGTCAGCACCTTCACGGTGGCCAGCGCCTACAGCCGCCTGGTGTCGCAGGGCTGGCTGGCCGCCCGCCCCGGCGCGGGCTACCGGGTGGCCTCGCCGGACGCGCCGGCGCGGCGCGCCGAACCCTTGTCCTGGGAGCCGCCCCGGCTGAATGCCGGGTGGCTGCTGTCGGACATCTTCGCGGACCATTCCATCCCCATCAAGTCGGGCTGCGGCTGGCTGCCGGGCGAGTGGCTGAACGAGGAAGGGCTGCACATGGCGTTGCGCCACATGGGGCGCGTGCCGGCGATGCGCATCGCGAACTACGGCCATCCGTATGGCTACGCGCCGCTGCGCGAGACCATCGCCGCCAGCCTGAGCGCGCAGGGCATGGAGGTCGAGGTGTCGCAGGTGCTGCTGACGCAGGGCGTCACGCATGGCCTGGACACGGTGATCCGCACCTTGCTGCGGCCCGGCGACACGGTCGTTGTCGAGCAGCCGGCCTATGCCAACCTGCTGCAGTTGTTGCGCCTGGCGGGCCTGCGCGTCATTGCGGTGCCGCGCAGCATCGACGGCCTGGATTGCGACGCGCTCGAGCGCGTGGCGGCCCAGCACCGGCCGCGCGCGCTCTTCATCAATACCGCGCTGCAGAATCCCTCGGGGGCGAGCATCAGCATGCCCAATGCGTTCCGCATCCTGCAGGCGGCCGAGCGCCACGGGCTGTGGGTCATCGAAGACGACATCTCGCGCGAACTGGCGCCGGGCGTGACGCCGATGCTGGCGGCGCTGGACGGCGCGCGCCGGGTCGTCTACCTGGGCGGCTACTCCAAGGTCATCAGCCCGTCCGTGCGGGTGGGCTATGTGGTGGCGCACCGCGACCTGGTCCGGGACATCGCGCGCACCAAGATGGCGGTCGGCCTGACCACGCCCGAGATCATGGAACGCATCGTGCACCAAGTGATCCGCGAAGGCCGATACCGCGCGCACATCGCGCGTACCCGCGAGCGGCTGGCGCAGGCGCACACGGAAGTGGCCGAACAGATGCGCCAGCATGGCTTCGAGATCCATGGACGGCCGCAGGGCGGGCTGTTCCTGTGGGCCAAGGTGGCGGGGCAATGGCGCGAACGCGGCGCCAACGGCCTGGCGGAGCTGGCGCTCAAGGACGGGATCTGGCTGGCGCCCGGGTCCTACTTCGAGGCCGATGAGGCCGACACGCCGTGGGTGCGCTTCAATGTGGCGTATTCGGCGGCGCCCGCGCTCTGGCGCTTCATGCGCAATGCGGGCGCGGCATAGGCCGGCCCGGCCAGGACATCAGACGCGTTCGTAGGTGACGAAGTCGTAGCGGTAGCCGTTCTCGGCGGGCTGGGGCTCGCGCGCCGTTTCCTTCCATTGGAACGACGGCAGCAGCGGGAAGAACGCGTCGCCCTCGACCTCGGCATGGACCTCGGTCGCCAGCACGCGCCGGGCGAGCGGCAGGGCCTGCGCGTAGATCTGCGCGCCGCCGATCACAAAGGCTTCCTGGACGTCGCCACAGGCGGCCACGGCGGCCTCCAGCGTCGGCGCCAGGATGGCGCCGGCGGCGCTGAAATCGGGGTTGCGGCTGATGACGATGTTGCTGCGGCCGGGCAGGGGGCGGCCCAGCGAGTCCCAGGTCTTGCGGCCCATGATGATGGGGTGGCCCAGCGTGCTGCGCTTGAAGTGCGCCAGGTCGCCCGGCAGCTTCCAGGGCAGGGCGTTGTCGCGCCCGATGGCGCGATTGAGGGAGTAGGCGACGATCAGGGTAAGGCTGGCGGGCATGCGTGCTGGCAACGGTAAGGGTTGGGCCGGAGAAACGCCGTAAGCGTAGCAAATTGCGCCGGCCCCGGCCGGTCACTGCACCGCGTGTTCCAGGAATTCGGTGGCTGGCATGGGCTTGCCCAGGAGGAATCCCTGCAACGAATCGCAACCCAGCCCGGTCAGGAATTTCTGCTGCGCCGCCGTTTCCACGCCTTCGGCGACGATGCGCAGATTGAGCTGCTGCGCCAGGGCGACGATGGCCGCGACGATGGCCGCGTCTTCATGGTCGTGATCGAGCTGGTTCACGAAGCCGCGGTCGATCTTCAGCTCGGTGGCTGGCAGCCGCTTCAGATACAGCAGGCTGGAGTAGCCCGTGCCGAAGTCGTCGATGGAGATCGTCACGCCCAGCTCGGACAGGCGTTTGAGCACCGTCATGCTGGCTTCGGCGTCGCGCATGGCCGTCGATTCGGTCACCTCGATCGTCAGGCAGGACGGCGGGATCGCATGCCGCGCCAGCGCCGAACGCACGGTTTCGACCAGGGTGGCATGCGCGAACTGCAGCGCCGAGATATTCACCGCGATGGTCCAGTGGCCCTGGCCGACGTCGATCCATTCCCGCATCTGGCGGCAGGCCTCGTTGATCACCCAATCGCCAATCGACAGGATCAGGCCGGTCTTCTCAGCCGTGGGGATGAACTGGTCCGGGCCCACCAGGCCGCGCGTCGGATGGTTCCAGCGCAGCAGCGCCTCGGCGCCCATGATCGGGCCGGCAGGCGCCTCGTACTTGGGCTGGTAGTGCAGGACGAACTCGCCGCGCTCCTGCGCCAGGCGCAGGTCGTGCAAGAGCTCGATCTGCTCGTGCGCATCCGCGTTCATGGAGGGCTCGAAGAAGCTGTAGCCGGTGCCGCCCAGCCGCTTGGCGTGGTACATGGCGGCGTCGGCATTGGTCAGCAGGGCGTGCGTGTCCTCGCCGTCGTTCGGATAGACCGCAATGCCCACGCTGGACGTGACCAGCACTTCGTGGCCGTAGACCGTGACGGGGCGGGCGATGGCGTCGATCAGGCGGTCGGCGACGTTGGCCGCGTCGGTGGGTTCGAGCACTTCGCTCAGCACGATGAATTCATCGCCGCCCAGGCGGGCGACCGTGTCCTGGGTGCGCAGGGCCTGCCGGATGCGTTGCGCCAGGTCGATGAGCAGCGCGTCCCCGGTGTGGTGTCCGTAGGCGTCATTGACCGCCTTGAAGCCGTCCAGGTCGAAGAACAGCACCGCAAAATGGCCTCGGCGGCGGCTGGCGCTTTCGATGGCCTGTTCCAGCCGGTCTTCCAGAAGAATGCGGTTGGGCAGTTTGGTCAGCGTGTCGTGCAGCGCGAGCTGCACCAGTTCCTCGTTGGCCTCGGCCAGCGACGAGGCGAGGGCGGACGTGCGCGCTTCGAGCCGGTTGTCCAGCACCGCGACGACCAGGGCGATCGCCAGCACGCTCAGCGTGACGGCGGTCACGGCGATGGCCAGCCAGCCGGCCGAGATGCCGGCGTCGGCGGCCATGCAGATGCTGCCTGCCGGAAAGCCCGCCGCCTCCATGCCCGTATAGTGCATGCCCACGATCGCCAGTCCCATGACCACCGCGGCCAGCGGGCGCGACAGCGCCACGCGCGGACCATCCTGGCGCAACCGGTACGTGATCCACAGCGCCGCGCCCGAGGCGGCAATGGCGATGACCACGGAAAGCGCGAACCACCGCGGGTCGTAGTCGATCCCGGGCGACATGCGCATTGCGGCCATGCCGAGATAGTGCATGGCGGCGATGCCCGAGCCCATCAGCACGGCGCCCGCGGCCAGGCGCCCGGCGGGCAATTCGTCCTTGCAGACCATCCACAGCGCGAAGGCCGAGCAGCCGATGGCGATGGCCAGGGACAGCACGGTCAGGGGCAGGTCGTAGCCCATCGCGATGGGCAGGCTGAACGCGAGCATGCCCACGAAATGCATGGCCCAGATCCCGACCCCCATCGCGAACGCGCCGCCCGCCAGCCAGTACTTCGCGGCGGGCAGCCCGCTCGATGCCCTCACGCGGTTGGCCATGCCCAACGCCGTGTATGACGCCAGGACGGCGACCCCTAGGGATACGAGGACGAGCGAAGGGTTATAAGTTCCAACGAGCATTTGTGAGGTCCTGTCCTAAGCGCATACAGCCGCGGCGCGGGGCACGAATTTCAAATCAATTGGTAGTCAACAGTTGCATTCCGAACGCAAGGAGGTTCCTGCTCTCGACGCTGGCTATTCTCACACTCTCTTTATAGGGATGGGGGATCGGGCGGAGCAACGCCAGCGGTCGGCGGAGTTCGGGCGAGCGGCATGGCGCGCCCATGGAGCCGGTCGAAAGCGGCGGGGCGCGCAGCATGCTGGACGCGCGTCCGTGGCTAAGGGATGGGTTATACCGAAAACGCGCTTCCAGAAGCTCACCAATCTTCACCTGCTGTGGGGCGTGCAAGGAACCGGGGGCCGGGCGGCTGCCCGGCGCGTTGTTGATGCGCCCTGAAAGGCGGGCGCCGGCGCGCGGCCGGCGCACAAATCAAACGGCCATGGCGGCCGTGAGCGGTGCGTGATGGGTGTAGCCGGACAGGGAGAAGTCGCCCGGCTCGACCTTTTCCAGCCATTCGGGCTCGTAGCGGCCCGTCACGGCGAAATCGGGGATGCGGTCCGAGAGGACGAGGCGGGGAGACTCGTACGGCGTTCGAGTCAGTTGCTCGCGCAGCATCGGCAGATGGTTTTCGTAAATGTGCGCATCGCCGATGAAGTAGGTGAACCACCGGGGCGTGTAGCCGGTCAGGCGTCCCACCAGGTGCAGCAGGGCCGCCCCTTCGGTCAGGTTGAAGGGCGTGCCCAGGCCCACGTCATTGGAACGGATATAGAGGCAAAGCGAGATCTCGCGCGTCGTGGCGTTGGGCAGGAACTGATACAGCAGGTGGCAGGGAGGCAGCGCCATTTCCTCGATCTGGGCCCAGTTCCAGCCGTGGAACAGGATGCGGCGGTCGCCCGGACGCTCATGGATGGTATCCAGGCATTGCCGCAACTGGTCGACGGCCTTGTACATCAGTACCTTGGGGGCGCCGCCTTCGTCCAGGTCGGCCACCTTGGCGTAGCCGCGCGACAGGGCGTCTTCGATCTGCGCCGTGCGGCTGGCGTCCAGCACCTTGTAGGCCGGCCACTGGCGCCACTGCACGCCGTAGACGGGGCCGAGGTCATCCGGGCCTTCGCGGTAGGGGTTCGCCAGCCACTGGGCGTTTTCGTTGGCATTCTGGTCCCAGACCTTGCAGCCGAGGTCGCGGAATTCCGCCGCGCTGCGGGAGGCTCGCAGGAAACCCACCATTTCACCGATGGCCGACTTGAAGGCCAGCTTCTTGGTCGTCACGGCGGGAAAGCCCTGCTGCAGGTCAAAGCGCAGCGAGGCGCCCGGCATGCTGAGGGTGCGGATGCCGGTGCGGTTTTCCTGCCACGAGCCCGTGTCTAGGATGGATTGAACGAGGTCCAGGTATTGTTTCATGGCGATCCTTGTGCCTGCCCGCCCGGCGGGTCAAGCACGCGCGCCGCCGCGATTGTGTCGCGGCGGCGCCTGTATGAAGATAAGGCAAGCCGAATTACACCACGGCCGCGCGGGGCGGCTCAGGCGGTGGCGGCGGCTTCCTGGGTGTCGACGATGTCGACTGAAAAAGTCATGGCCGCGGTCTTTTCCAGCATGGCCGAGGCCGAGCAGTATTTCTCGTGGGACAGTTGCACGGCGCGCTCGACCGCCGCGCGCGGCAGGTTGCGGCCCGTGACGGTAAAAGCGAAGTGAATGCGGGTGAAAACCTTGGGGTCGGCATCGGCGCGCTCGGCCTGCAGCTTGACGCTGCAGCCGGTGACGGCGTGGCGGCCGCGCTTGAGGATGAGCACCACGTCATAGGCGGTGCAGCCGCCCGTGCCGGCCAGCAGCATTTCCATGGGGCGGGGCGCCAGGTTGTGTCCGCCGCCGTCCACGGCGCCGTCCATCACGGCCACATGGCCGCTGCCCGTGCTGGCGGTAAAGAGCATGCCATTGGGGCCGCCCCAGTCGATCGTGCATTCCATTTGCGTGAGTCCTTGAGCTTTGAGCGCTTGAGCGCAGTCAATGGCTGATGATACCCGTTGCGTACAATCCCGGACACGAGAACCCCGCCCCGCGATAGGGGCGGAGTGCGTCTGATTTGCCTAGGAGCTGCCATGTCCACCACGTTGCCCAAACCCGGTCCCGTCTCGCTTCGGCGCCGCCACGGTCCCCTCGACGCCTTGCTGGCCGAAGCGGATCGCGCGTTGCGGGTATTGTCGGGCAGCGCCAGCGCCGGCCGGCCGTATCCGGCCACCGCGCAGGAATCGCCGCAAGCCATGTCGGCGCAGGAAAAACGCCACGCGGCCGGGCTCATGCGGGTCAATCACGTCGGCGAAGTCTGCGCCCAGGCGCTGTACCGCGGCCAGGCCTCCGTGTGCCGGGACCCCGCGCCCCGCGCGCTCCTGCTCAACGCCGCCGCCGAAGAGGTCGACCATCTGGTCTGGTGCAACGAGCGCCTGACCGAACTGGGCAGCCGTCCCAGCCTGCTGAATCCGGTCTGGTACGCCGGGTCGTTTGCCCTCGGCCTCATGGCGAGCGTGGCCGGGGTGCCGCGCAATCTGGGCTTCATGGCCGAAACCGAAAGACAGGTCGAGGACCATCTGGACGAACATCTACGCACCTTGCCGGTGCAAGACGAACGGTCGCGCCAGATCGTCCAGAGGATGAAAGAGGACGAGGCCCAGCACCGCGCCAGCGCCGAGCAGGCGGGGGGCGTGCCGCTGCCCACGCCCGTGAAATCGGCCATGCGGGCCATGTCCAAGGTCATGACGACCACCGCCTACTGGATCTGAAACGGGGCCGCTAAAAATGTTGCAATGCGCAAATCAGGCTGCGTCGTGGTGCCTGATGCACCTATTTGGTGCGATTTCCAGGGTGGGATTACCCGTTGTTTTCTAGGGTTAGTCCGCAACGGGTAAACCCCTTCGGCACAAACCCGGTTTTTTGGAAGGACGTTGATTGGCGCGGCTTTCCACAGGGGGCGCGCAAAATTTGCGGCGAAAAAGCAACGCAGGAACCCTCGCTGAAAACAGCGCAAAAAAATTCTTGCAACGCACAAAAAACATGGGTACTATTCAGTCATCGGATGTTGAAACGCAGACGGCGCGGTGAAAAACCCCGTCAGCGCAGTGAGCAGAAGGCCCGCTCCCAACATGCCACGGTTGTCTCCTCCACCCTCCTCCTTTGGTGGATTTAGCCCGAGATCTCACGATCTCGGGCTTTTTTTTGCCTCGGATTATTCTGTCCCTATTTGTTAGAAGCGGTAAGTCCGCCGCGCCAGACCGCCGGCGCATTGCCGCTCGTCGGACTTCGCGTTTTCCCTTGGATATTTCGCGTGCCCGCGGGCGGAACGCTCTACAATCGCTTCATGAAACCAGTACTGCCGGGCGCTGGCGCGCCAGCGCCTTCCTGTCACCTGCGCGGCGGACACAACGCCCGCTTGCGCGAGTTACGTTCTGTGCCGCGGAATTGCACTTCTTTATCCCTCCCATATATGGGCGTTACACCTGCCTCCGATAATGGCGGGCCTGTCTCGATAGACCAACCAGAGGTGATCCAGTGACCTGGCTGTATATATGCGTGGTCGCGTTCATGGTGGGGGGACTCATCGTGGCGTCCGAGCGCTGGCATGGCGCTTTTACCGGCGATAGCGACCTCAACAAGCCCCAAGCCAATCATTCCCGCGCGACGCCCCGCGTCGGCGGTCTGGCGGTGCTTGCCGGTACGCTGGCCGGTTTGCTGGTCCTCGGACCCAGCAACATGACCCTTACCTGGCTGTGGCCCGCGCTCTTCGTCGCGGCGTTGCCCGTTTTTGTGGCCGGCTTGCTTGAAGACATCACCAAAGATATCGGCGCCAGCAAACGCCTGCTGGCGGCCTTCCTGTCCGCGGCCATCGCGTGGTGGCTGCTTGGCGGCGTCAGCCGTGTCGGCATGGCGCCTGTGGATTACGTGCTTTCGTTCTGGCCGGTCTCGCTGCTGTTCACCATGTTCGCGGTGGGCGGCTGTACCCATGCCCTGAACATCGTCGACGGCATGAACGGCCTGGCCGGCATGGTCGCCACCCTGATGGCGGTGTCCATCAGCCTCGTGGCGCTGCAGGTCGGCGACGTGCCGATCTTCCTGGTGGCGGCGGCGCTGGCGTCGGCGACCCTGGGCTTCCTGGTGTGGAATTTCCCGTTCGGGCGTGTGTTCCTGGGCGATGGCGGCGCGTATTTCCTGGGCTTCATGCTGGCCGAGCTGGCCGTGCTGCTGGTTGTGCGCAACCCGTCGGTGTCGCCGTTCTATGCCCTGGCGGTCCTGTTCTACCCCGTCTTCGAAACCGGATTCTCGATCTGGCGCCGGCGCTTCAAGCGCGGTGTGCCGGTGGACCAGCCGGATGCGTTGCACCTGCACCAGCTCGTGTTCCGCCGCCTGGTCCGTGTCACCTTCAGCCGCGGCCGGCGCCATGCCGTGCCCGCGCTTTGCAATGCGCTGGCGTCCCCGTACATGTGGGTCCTGGCGCTGATCGGGCTGGTGCCGGCCACGATCTGGTGGGACAACGCCTGGGCCCTGAGCGCCAGCCTGGTTGTCTTCGCCAGCGTCTACATCTGGCTGTATGCGCGCCTGGTCTCCTGGCGCCGCCCGGGTTGGCTGTTGCTGCCGTCCGTGCTGCGAACCACCGATTAGTTTGAGTGCCCCGGCGATCGCCGCCGGGGGCTCGGTATCCATCACCAGACCATCTTTAAAATGCCGTAAACGTTCTACGGTGAAGGGAGAGTTATGTTGCGAATCCAGGATGTGAAACTCGCTGTCGTCGGCCTTGGCTACGTCGGTCTGCCCCTGGCCGTGGAGTTCGGCAAGAAGCGCCCGGTCATCGGCTTTGACATCAACACGCGCCGTATCGACGCGTTGAAGGCGGGCCACGACCACACGCTGGAAGTCAGCGATGCCGAATTGGCCGAAGCCAAACAGCTGAGCTACACCGCCGATCGCGCTGAATTGGGCGAAGCCAACGTCTTCATCGTGACCGTGCCGACTCCCATCGACGAGTACAAGCAGCCGGACCTGACCCCGTTGGTCAAGGCCAGCGAGACCATCGGCGCGGTGCTCAAGCGCGGCGACATCGTGATTTACGAATCCACCGTCTATCCCGGCGCCACCGAGGAAGACTGCGTGCCGGTCCTGGAGCGCGTGTCGGGCCTGAAGTACAACGTGGACTTCTACGCCGGCTACAGCCCCGAGCGCATCAACCCGGGCGACAAGGAACACCGCGTCAGCACCATCAAGAAGGTCACTTCCGGCTCCACGCCGGAAGTCGCCGAACTGGTGGACCAGCTCTACAAGGAAATCATCACCGCCGGCACGCACAAGGCGCCGACCATCCGCGTGGCCGAGGCCGCCAAGGTGATCGAAAACACCCAGCGCGACGTGAACATCGCGCTGATCAACGAGCTGGCGCTGATCTTCAACAAGATGGACATCGACACCGAAGCCGTCCTGCAGGCGGCCGGCACCAAGTGGAACTTCCTGCCGTTCCGCCCGGGCCTGGTGGGCGGCCACTGCATCGGCGTGGATCCGTACTACCTGACGCACAAGGCGCAGTCCATCGGCTACCACCCTGAAATCATCCTGGCGGGCCGCCGCCTGAACGATTCGATGGGCGGCTACGTGGTGTCGCAGCTGGTCAAGTGCATGACCAAGCGCCGCATCCACGTGCAGGGCGCGCGCGTGCTCGTGATGGGCCTTGCCTTCAAGGAAAACTGCCCCGACCTGCGCAACACGCGCATCGTGGACATCGTGCGCGAGCTGGGCGACTACAACGTCGAAGTGGACGTCTACGACCCGTGGGTCGATGCCGACGAAGCCATGCACGAGTACGGCCTGACCCCGGTGGCCAAGCCCGAGGAAGGCAAGTACGACGCCGTGATCCTGGCGGTGGCGCACAACCAGTTCAAGGACATGGGCGCGGCGGGCATCCGCAAGCTCGGCAAGGCCGACCACATCCTGTACGACCTGAAGTACGTGCTGTCGCCCGCCGACTCCGACCTGCGTCTGTAAAGGATCCAGCGATGACCACACGATTCGAGACTGTCACCCAGGAACTGACCGCCGCGCCGCGCAAGTGGCTGGTGACCGGCTGCGCCGGCTTCATCGGTTCGAACCTGCTGGAGACCCTGCTCAAGCTGGGCCAGACCGTCACCGGCCTGGACAACTTCGCCACCGGCCACCAGCGCAACCTGGACGAGGTGCGCGCGTCCGTCTCCCCGGAACAATGGGCGCGCTTCACCTTCATCGAAGGCGATATCCGCGACCTGGACGCGTGCCGACGCGCCGCCGACGGCGTGGACTTCGTGCTGCACCAGGCCGCGTTGGGGTCGGTGCCGCGTTCGCTCAATGACCCCATAACCACCAACGAAGTCAACATCAGCGGCTTCCTGAACATGCTGGTGGCGGCGCGCGACGCCAAGGTCAAGTCGTTCGTCTATGCGGCGTCCAGCTCCACCTACGGCGACCATCCGGCCCTGCCCAAGGTCGAAGAAAACATCGGCAAGCCCCTGTCGCCCTATGCGGTGACCAAGTACGTCAACGAACTGTACGCCGACGTCTTCGCGCGCTCGTACGGTTTCGAGACGGTGGGCCTGCGCTACTTCAACGTGTTCGGCAAGCGCCAGGACCCGGACGGCGCCTATGCCGCCGTGATCCCGAAGTGGACCGCCGCGATGATCCAGGGCAAGGACGTCACCATCAATGGCGACGGCGAGACCAGCCGCGATTTCTGCTTTGTGGAAAACGCGGTGCAGGCCAACATCCTGGGCGCGATGGCCGCGCCCGAGGCCCGCAACCAGGTCTACAACGTGGCGGTCAGCGGCCGCAGCACCCTGAACCAGCTCTTCAGCTTCCTGGTGCAGGCTCTGGGCAACCAGGGCGTGGACTACGGCAAGCAGCCGGTCTACGGCGACTTCCGCGCGGGTGACGTGCGTCACTCCCAGGCCGACATCGGCAAGGCCAGCCGCCTGCTGGGCTACGCGCCCACGCACACGGTGCTGCAAGGCCTGGAAGTCGCCATGCCCTGGTACACGCAATTCCTGCGTTGATTTGAAAGCACTCGTCCGAAAACTCGGCAACATCCACCCGGACCATCAGCGCATCTTCAAAGGCGCGTTCCGGGTGGCGGTGTTTCTGTTGCTGGGCAAGGCCGCCGGCGCCATCAAGGAGATGGCGGTGGCGTACCGCTACGGCGTCAGCGACGCCGTGGACGCCTACCAATTCACGATGACCATGGCCACCTGGCTGCCGGTCACGATCGTGGGCGTGCTGTCGGTGGTGCTGATTCCGGTGCTGGTGCGCCTGCACCGCGCCGGCGGGGCCGAGAAAGCCCTTTTCCTGCGCGAACTGCAGGGTTGGGTCGCCGCCGCCGGCGTCGCGCTGGCCCTGCTGACGTGGTTTGCCTGGCCCTATGTGGTGGACCGGCTGGGGCAGGGCCTGTCGGCGCAGGTGCGCGACATGACGGGCGACCTGCTCGTGGCCTTTGCGCCCGTGGCGGCATTGCTGCTGGTCGCCGGCATCAGCGCCGCGCGGCTGCGCGCGCAGGAGCGGCACGTCAATACGCTGCTGGACAGCGTGCCGGCCGTGACGACGCTCGCGTGGGTCATGCTGGCCGCCAGCGCGGACGGCGTCGGGCCGCTGTTGTGGGGCACGCTGGTCGGTTATGCCATCCAGACCGTCTGGCTGGCCTGGCTGGCGGCGCGCGCCGACGGCGGATTCTGGGGCGCGCCGCGCCTGTCGCTGTCATCCCCGCACTGGCCCGAGCTGATGGGCGCGGCGGGCGTGATGCTGATCGGCCAGGTTGCCATGAGCTTCGTGGGCCCGCTGGACCAGTACGCGGCCGCCAACCTGGGCGCCAACGCCAACGCGACACTGGGCTACGCCAGCCGGCTGCTTTCGCTGCTGCTGGGCATCGGCGCGGTATCCGTGGGGCGCGCCGCGCTGCCGGTGCTGGCCGACGTGCAGGCGCGCGGCGACACGGCGCGCGCACGCAGCATGGCCCTCAAGTGGTCGCTGCTGATGGTGGGGGCGGGCGCCGCCGCGGTGGCGCTGGGCTGGGTCCTGGCGCCGTGGGGCGTGTCGGTGCTGTTCCAGCGGGGCGCGTTCACCGCCGAAAACACCGCCGCCGTCGCGCACGTGCTGCGCTGGGGGCTGCTGCAGCTTCCGTTCTATTTTGGCGTGCTGATCCTGGTGCAACTGCTGGCCAGCCAGAACCGCTACCGCATCATGGCCGCGATCGCCGTCGGCAATTTCGCGCTGAAGGCCGTGCTGAACACCGTGCTTGCGCCCCGCATGGGCGCGGCCGGCATCATGCTGGCGACCAGCCTCATGTATGTGCTGTCCTTCGCGTGCTACCTGGCGGTGGCGATGCGCAAGGCCGAACCCAAGGAGGCCGATTGAATGTCCGTAGCCGACTCCGCCCGTCCGGCGCGCGTGTTGCTGTTCATCCATTCCCTGCACGGCGGGGGCGCTGAGCGCGTCGCCGCCGACCTGAGCGCCCATTGGGCGGCCGAGGGCAGCGAGGTCATGGTGGTCACGCAGGCCAGCGCCGAAGGCGACGTCTACGCGCTGCACCCCAAGGTGCGGCGCGAGGTCCTGCATACCGCGGGCGAGGGCGGCGGGTTGCGCGGCATCCTGAGCAACCTGCAGCGGGTGCGCGCGCTGCGGCGCGTGGTCAAGGCCTTCCGGCCGGACATCGTGCTGGGCATGATGACCACCGCGTCGGTGCTGTCCGTCCTGGCCTGCGCGGGACTGGGCTGCCGCGTTATCGCCACCGAGCACACCCATCCGCCGTCCCAGACCCTGTCGGGCTTCTGGCAGCGGCTGCGCCGCCTGACCTATCCGCGCGCCGCGCGCGTGGTCGCGCTGACCCGGGGCACCGCGGACTGGCTGGAACAGCACGTGCCCGGCTCCCGGCTGGCGGTCATCCCCAATCCCGTCCACTTCCCCCTGCCGCGCGCCGAGCCCATCCTGCCGCCGGCCGCGCAGGAAGGCCGCAAGCGGCTGCTGGCGGTCGGGCGCCTGCATGGCGACAAGGGATTCGACCTGTTGATCCAGGCCTTCGCGCGGCTGGCGCCATCGCATCCTGCGTGGGATCTGGTTATCCTGGGCGAGGGCGGCGAGCGCCAGGCGCTGGAGGCGCAGGTGACCGAGGCGGGGCTGCAGTCGCGTGTGTCGATGCCGGGGCGCGCCGGCAACGTCGGCGACTGGTACGACAGCGCTGATCTTTACGTGCTGACCTCGCGCTTCGAGGGGCTGTCCAACACCTTGCTGGAATCCATGGCGAGCGGGCTCGCGGCGGTGTCGTTCGATTGCGATACCGGGCCCCGCGAGATCGTGCGCGACGGCATCGACGGCGTGCTGGTGCGGCCCAACGGCGACGTGGCCGCGCTGTGCAAGGCGCTGGACGCCGTCATGAGCGATGACAATGGCCGCGCGCGCATGGCGCGGGCGGCAACGGACGTGCGCGACCGCTTCTCGGCCGCGCGCGTGCTGCGGAAATGGCAGGAACTTTTTGACGGCGTGCGGGCGACGGGCCGCTAGGGCCCCGCGCGCGCCGTTGCTACGGTGACCACGAGAATCTCATCATGTGTGGAATAGTCGGAATTTGGGGCCCGGTGGGGAACAAGGAACATGTGCTGGCGGAGAGCTGCCGGCGCATCCGCCATCGCGGGCCTGACAGCAACGGGTTCTGGGAAGACGCTGACGCCGACCTGGCGCTGGCGCATGTG
This sequence comes from Achromobacter sp. NFACC18-2, assembly GCF_900108985.1. Lineage (NCBI taxonomy): Bacteria > Pseudomonadati > Pseudomonadota > Betaproteobacteria > Burkholderiales > Alcaligenaceae > Achromobacter > Achromobacter sp. NFACC18-2. The sequence continues at coordinate 199,076 of NZ_FNYM01000010.1, forward strand.
CGCCTGGCGATTCTGGACCTGACCGAAGCGGGCCACCAGCCCATGACGTCCGCCTGCGGCCGCTACGTGATGGTGTTCAACGGCGAAATCTACAACCACCTGGACATCCGCAAGCAGCTCGAACAGTCGGGGGCGGCGCCTGCGTGGCGCGGGCATTCGGACACCGAAACCCTGCTCGCGGGCTTTACCGCGCTGGGTATCGAGTCCACGCTGCAGGCCGCGGTCGGCATGTTCGCCATCGCGCTGTGGGACAGGGCCTCGCGCAAGCTCGTGCTGGCGCGCGACCGCATGGGCGAGAAGCCGCTTTACTACGGCTATTCCGGCGCGGCGCTGGTGTTCGCCTCGGAACTGAAGGGGCTGATGCCCATTCCGGGCTTTGGCCGCAACCTGAACCGCAACGCGCTGGCCTCGTTCATGCGGCACAACTACATCCCGGCGCCGCAGTCCATCTACGAGGGTATCGCCAAGCTGCCGCCCGGCACATGGGTCGAGTTCACGGCCGACGACGCCCGCAGCCGGCGCATGCCGGAACCGCGTGTGTACTGGTCGGCGCGCGCGGCCGCCGATGCGGCCGCGCAGTCCCGGCTGTCGTTCGAGTCCGATGCGCAGGCCACGGACGCGCTGGAAAAGGTGCTGTCCAAGGCCGTGGGCGGCCAGATGCTGTCCGACGTGAGCCTGGGCGCCTTCCTGTCCGGGGGCATCGATTCGTCGACCATCGTGGCGCTGATGCAGGCGCAAAGCTCGCAGCCGGTGCGCACCTTCGCCATCGGCTTCCATGAAAAGGGCTACGACGAGGCGCAGCACGCGAAGGCCGTGGCCACGCACCTGGGCACCGACCACACCGAACTCTACGTCACCGCGGACGACGCGCTGGCCGTCGTGCCCACCCTGGCCGACATGTATGACGAGCCCTTTGCCGATTCCTCGCAGATCCCGACATCGCTGGTGACGCGCATGGCGCGCCAGCACGTCACCGTGGCCCTGTCCGGCGATGGCGGCGACGAGCTCTTCGGCGGCTATTCGCGTTATTTCCGCGTGGACAACTGGTGGCGCCAGTTCGAGCGCGTGCCCGGGCTGCTGCGCAAGCCCGCGGGCGCGATGCTCAGCGCCTCCACCCATCTGCCGGGCCGGGGCGCCTGGCGCGGCAAGGTGGGCAAGCTGGGCGAGCTGCTGCGCGCCGATACGCGCGGGGAGTTCTATCGCCTCTTCGTGTCTTACTGGTCGGACCCGGCCCGCGTGGTGAAGGGCGGCGTCGAGCCCGTGTCGGAATTCGAGCGCGCCATGCAGGGATCCACCTTCTTCGAGTCGATGATGAAGCTGGACACGGTGACCTACCTGCCCGACGACATCCTGGTCAAGGTGGACCGCGCGGCCATGGCGGTCAGCCTGGAAACCCGCGTGCCGCTGATCGACCACCGCGTCTATGAATTCGCCTGGAGCCTGCCGCACCAGTACAAGGTGCGCGGCAGCACGGGCAAGTGGCTGCTGCGCCAGGTGCTGCACCGCCATGTGCCGCAGGCCCTGGTCGACCGCCCCAAGCGCGGCTTTGCCGTGCCCCTGGCCGCGTGGCTGCGCGGCCCCTTGCGCGAATGGGCCGATGCGCTGCTCGACCCGGCGCGCCTGCGCCAGGAAGGGTGGTTCGAACCCGAGCCCATCCTGCGCAAGTGGCGCGAGCACACTTCCGGCCATCGCAACTGGGACAGCCATCTGTGGGGCGTGCTGATGATGCAGGCCTGGCTGGACCGCTACCGGGCGGGCATGGATCAAGGGGGACCGATTGAGGACCGTTGACGAATGAAAATACTGATGCTGGTCAGCTCCATGCATGCCGGCGGCGCGGAAAGAGTCGCGGCGACCCTGGTCAACGCATGGTCCGAGCGCGGAGACACCGTCATCCTGACGCCGACCTATTCGTCCAAGGGCACCTGCTTCTACCCCCTGTCCGACAAGGTGAAGCTCGCGTGGCTGGCGGACCTGGCAGGCACCCGCGCGTCGGGCGCGATGGCCGCCGTCAAGCGCCTGCTGGCGCTGCGTAGGCACATCCGCGACACGCGGCCGGACGTGGTGGTGTCCTTCCTGACCAACGTCAACGTGGCCGCCATCCTGGCCACGCGCGGCCTGAACGTGCCGCTCATCGTCTGCGAGCGCACCAATCCGGTCGCTGACACCACGACGGGCTCCGTGTGGCGCAAGCTGCGCCGCGCGCTCTACCCCCGTGCCGACATGGTGACCGTCCAGGCGGAAGGCACCGCCGGTCCGTTCGCGCGGCAAGTGCCCGGCATCCGGCGCCTGGCCGTCATTCCCAATCCGCTCCCCGCGCCGCTGCTGGATGCGCCGCTGGTGCAGCAGCACGAGGACGGCGCGCCGCGCACCCTGGTGGCCATGGGACGCCTGGTGCCTGACAAGCAGTTCAGCCTGCTGATCGACATCTTTGCCCAGCTTGCGCCGGATTTCCCCGACTGGAACCTGCGCATCTGGGGCGAGGGACCCGAGCGCGACGCGCTGGAGCAGCAGGTGGCGCGCCTGCGCCTGCAGTCGCGCATCAGCCTGCCCGGGCGCACCGAGGCGCCTTGGGAAGAACTGGCCCGCGGGCAGGCCTTCGTGCTGAGTTCGCTGGTCGAAGGCTTTCCCAATGTTCTCCTGGAAGCCATGTCGCTGGGCCTGCCGTGCGCGGCCTTCGACTGCCCCAGCGGTCCGCGCGAGATGACGCGCGACGGCCAGGACGCCTTGCTGGTGCCCGCCGGCGACCGCGTCGCGATGACCGATGCCCTGCATCGCCTGATGAGCGATGCGTCCCTGCGTCAGCAGCTGGGCACGCGCGCCGCGGCGGCCGTGCGCCAGCGCTACGCGCTGTCCAGCGTGCTGGGCGAATGGGATGAATTGTTCGAAGCGGTGCGGGAGGGACGATGAGCACCCAGCCGCTGCGCATTCTGCATGTCATCACCGGGCTGGGGCAGGGCGGCGCCGAATCCGTGCTGTTCCGCCTGGCGACCTGGCCGGATGCGGGCGTGGCGCACACGGTCGTGTCGCTGACCGATGAAGGCATCTATGGCGAACGGCTGCGCGCGGCCGGTGTCGCGGTGCACGCCCTGGGCATGAAGCGCGGCCGCGTGAGCCTGGGCGGCTTCCTCGCCCTGCGCCGCCTGATCGCCCGGATGCGCCCGCATGCCGTGCAGACCTGGATGTATCACGCCGATCTGATCGGCGGCCTGGCGGCTCGCATGGCGGGCGTGCGGGCCATCGCCTGGGGCATCCGCAACTCCGGCGAACACCTCGAACGCAGCAGCCGGTCCGCGCGGCTGGTGCTGCGCGCCTGCGCATTGCTGTCCGGCAGCGTGCCGCGCGCAATCGTGTGCGCGGCGCAGAACGCGGCGCAGCGCCACGCTGAAAAGGGTTACCGGCGCGACCGGCTGGTCGTGATTTCCAATGGTTATGACCTGTCGCGCTATGCGCCCGATCCGGCGGCGCGCGCGCGGGTGCGCGCCGCGTGGGGGCTGTCCGAGGACGTGCCCGTGATCGGCTGCGTGGCCCGTTGGGATCCGCTCAAGGACCATGCCAATCTGCTGCGCGCCGTGGCCGCGCTGGTGCGCGATGGACGCGACGCCGGCCTGCGCTGCGTGCTGATCGGCCGGGACATGACCGAAGACAACCCGCCGCTGGGCGCCTTGCTCGACAAGCTGGACCTGCGCGACCGCGTGGTGCTCAACGGCCCCAGCGACGACGTGCCCGCCGTGATGAACGGGCTGGACCTGCACGTGCTGTCCAGTTGCGCCGAGGGCTTTCCGAACGTGGTGGCCGAGGCCATGGCCTGCGGCGTGTATTGCGTGGTGACGGACGTGGGCGACGCCGCCTACATCGTGGGCGACACCGGCGTGGTGGTGCCGCCCGAGCAGCCCGAGGCCCTGGCGCGTGGCATCGAGTCCGCGCTGTGCGACGTGGCCGCCCGCGGCCGCGAGCGCGCCGGCGAGGCGGGACGCGCGCGCGTCCTGGAACACTTCGACCTTGCGCGCATGGTGCAAAGCTATATCGCCGTCTGGCGCCGCATTTCTGGAGTCCAGGCATGAGCGCCCGCCGCTGTCTGCTGTTTGTCGTCAACAACCCGGCGTTCTTCATGTCGCACCGCGTGCCGGTCGCGCTGGCCGCGCAGAAGGCGGGCTACGACGTGCACGTCGCCACGATGGACGGGCCGGCCGTGGCCGACATCCAGGCGCTGGGCATGACCCACCACGCCATTCCCATGACCCGCAGCGGCAAGCACCCACTGCAGGAGCTGGGGACGCTGCTGGCGCTGATCCGCCTGTTCCGCCGGCTGCGCCCCGATGTCGTGCACCTGGTCACCATCAAGCCGGTGCTGTACGGCGGAATTGCCGCGCGCCTGACGCGCGTGCCGGGCATGGTGGCGGCGATTTCGGGGCTGGGCTTTGTCTTCCTGTCCAATTCGCTGAAGATGCGGATGGTGCGCGCCGTGGTGGCGCGGCTGTACCGGATCGCCCTGGGCCATCCCAACAGCCGCGTGATCTTCCAGAACGCCAACGACCGCGACCTGCTCAAGTCGCTGGGCGCGGTGCGCGACGACCAGGTGGTCATCATCCGCGGCGCGGGCGTGGATCTGCAGGCTTACACCCCCTCGCCGGAGCCCCCGGCGCCGCCCGTCGTCGTCACCATGGTGGCGCGCCTCTTGCGCGACAAGGGCGTGCAGGAGTTCGTGCAGGCGGCCCGGCTGCTACGCGAGCGCGGTGTGCCGGTGACGATGCAACTGGTGGGCGGCCTGGATGCCGGCAATCCCACGTCGGCCACGCAGGCCGACGTCGATGCCTGGCAGCGCGAAGGCTGCGTGCAGGCGCTGGGCGAACGCACCGACGTGGCGGCGCTATATGCGGCCGCGCACATCGCGGTGCTGCCGTCTTACCGGGAAGGCCTGCCGAAGTCGCTGATCGAAGCCGCGGCCTGCGGGCGGGCGGTCGTGACGACCGATGTGCCGGGCTGCCGGGACGCCATCGAGCCCGGCGTGACCGGCCTGCTGGTGCCGGTGCGCGACGCCAAGGCCCTGGCCGATGCCATCGCCCGGCTGGCCGGGGATGCGGACTTGCGCCAGTCGATGGGCGCGGCGGGCAGGGCCCTGGCGGAACGCGAATTCGACATCGACCAGGTCGCGCGCACGCACGTCGCGCTGTACGACGCCCTTAGCGCCTGATCGCGTCGATCCAGAAGCGCGTGGACGGGTCCTGCTGGCTGGGCTGGGGCGCGTCCAGCTCGCGCATGATGTTCTTGGCCAGCGCCTTGCCGAACTCCACGCCCCACTGATCGAAGGGGTTGATGCCCCAGATCACGCCCTGCGTGAAGACCTTGTGTTCGTACAGGGCAAGCAGCGCGCCCAGCGTATAGGCCTCCAGGCGCGGCAGCACGATCAGCGATGACGGCCGCCCGCCCGGATGCACGCGGTGCTGCGCCAGCAGGCGCGCGCGCGCCGGATCGCTTTCCGTGGCGGACGTCTCGGCCAGGGCTTCTTCAAAGGACTTGCCGCGCAGCAACGCCGAGCGCTGGGCCAGGCAATTGGCCACCAGCAGCTCATGATGCCGGGCATAGGCGTGGTCCGGCTTTTCGCACAGGATGAAATCGACGGGCGCGCCCGTGGCGTCCTGGTGCAGCCACTGGAAAAACGTGTGCTGGCAGTCCGTGCCCGACATGCCCCATACGGCTGGGCCGGTCGGCACGCCGGCGGGGCTGCCGTCGGCGGTGGCGACCTTGCCCAGCGATTCCATTTCAAGCTGCTGGGCCCAGGGCACGATGTGGTACAGGCGCGAATCGTAGGGCGTGATGACGAGCGAGTCGTAGCCCAGCACGCTGCGGTTGGCGACCCCAGCCAGCGCCATCTGCACGGGGGCGTTCTCGGCCAGGGGCGCGTGGCGGAAATGCTCGTCCATGGCCGCCGCGCCCGCCAGGAGCTGGTCGTAGGTGTCGTTGCCCAGCGCCAGGGCAATGGGCAGGCCGATCGCCGACCACAGCGAATAGCGCCCGCCCACCCAATCCCAGATCTGGAAGATGTGGTCGGGCAGGATGCCCAGGTTCAGCGCCGCCTCGACGTTGCAGGTGATCGCCACGACCTGCTTGATGGGATCGGCCACGCCGGCCTGGCGCAACCAGTTCATCGCGACCTCGGCATTGGCCAAGGGTTCGGTCGTGGTGAACGATTTGGACGCCACGATGACCAGCGTGTTGTGCGGGTCCAGGCGGCTCATCGCGTCGGCGACGGAATGCGAGTCGACGTTGGAGGCGAACCGCACTTCGCGGCGCGCGCCTTCGTGGCGCAAGGCGCGGGTGACCAGGCGCGGGCCCCAGTCGCTGCCGCCGATGCCCAGGTGCAGCACGCTGCTGTAGCGTCCGGCCGCATCGGCCGTGCGCACGAACTCGCGCATGCGTTCGCGCTCGGCCAGCACCGCCTTGGCCACCATCGCGGGCGGCTCGGCCGCGCGCAGGGCGGTGTGCCAGGCGGCGCGCCCTTCGGTCCAGTTGGCCGGTCCGCCATCGAACAACCGCGCGCGTTGCGCCTCGAAGCCCTGCTGCGCCAGCAGGGCCGTCGAGGCGGCCAGCAGCTCGGGCGATTGCGCCTGGGCGCTCAGGTCCAGGCGCAGCCCGGGGGCATTGATCAGGCGCAGGGTCTGGCCATCCCGGGATGCCGTGCGTGTCGCGGCGATGAACTGCTGCCACGCGGGGCTGTTGGATAACGACATGGGGCGGATCAGAACGGCAGCGAGGCGTTGGGCGCGAGCTTGCCGAGTTCGCGTCGGAAGTCCGCCTGGATGCGGGCCAACGCCTCCTCGCTCTGCGCTTCGAACCGCAGCACGACGACCGGCGTGGTGTTCGACGGGCGCGCCAGGCCGAAGCCGTCGGCGTACTCGGCGCGCACGCCGTCGATCGTGATCACGCGCTTGGCGTCGGGGAACTGGCCCTGCTCCTGCAGCGCCTTGACCAGCGTGAAGGGCTGGCCCTCTTCCATTTCGAGCTTGAGTTCCGGCGTGGAAACGTCCTGCGGCAAGTCTTCCAGCGGGGCGCAGGGATCGGCAAAGCGCGACACGATCTCCAGCAGGCGCGCGCCGGTATACAGGCCGTCGTCAAAGCCGTACCAGCGTTCCTTGAAGAAAATGTGCCCGCTCATCTCGCCGGCCAGCGGCGCGCCGGTTTCGGCCAGCTTGGCCTTGACCAGCGAATGGCCCGTCTTCCACATCAGGGGGGCGCCGCCGGCGGCTTCGACGGACAGGCCCACATGGCGGCTGCACTTCACGTCGTAAATGATGGTGGCGCCGGGATTGCGTTCCAGCACGTCGCGGGCGAACAGCACCAGTTGGCGGTCGGGCCAGATGATCTGGCCGGACTTGGTGACCACGCCCAGGCGGTCGCCATCGCCGTCGAAGGCCAGGCCCAGTTCGCAGTCGGTTTCGGCGACGTGCTTGATCAGGTCCTGCAGGTTCTTGGGTTCGGCGGGATCGGGATGATGGTTGGGGAAGTTGCCGTCCACGTCGCAGAACAGCTCGTCGACCTCGCAGCCCAGCGCGCGAAAGAGCTGCGGGGCGACCGCGCCGGCCACGCCGTTGCCGCAGTCGATGGCGATCTTCATGGGACGCGCAAGCTTGACGCCGGAGGCGACGCGCGCGATGTAGGTCTGCACCAGGTCGAGCTGGCGGCGCGTGCCGGCGGCGGCCGCCGGGGCGGGCGCATCGCCGTTCATGGCCTGGGCCAGTTGCTGGACGTCGTCGCCATACAGCGCGCGTCCGCCCATCATCATCTTGAAGCCGTTGTACTTCGGCGGATTGTGGCTGCCCGTGATGGCCACGCCCGAGCCGGTCTGCATGATGTTCGCGGCAAAGTAGACGAGCGGGGTGGGGACCATGCCGACGTCCAGCGTGTCCACGCCGCCTTCGAGCATGCCTTCCTGCAGCGCGAGCGACAGCATTTCGCTGCTGAGCCGGCCGTCGCGCCCGACCACCAGCGTCTGGACGCCTTCCGCGCGGGCGCGGGCGGCGAGCGCCACGCCCAGCGAACGGGCGAAGGGGGCGTCGATCAGGTCCGGCACGGTGCCGCGGATGTCATAGGCCTTGAAAACGGAGGCCGGAAATTGTGTATTGTTGCCCACGACGATTCCTTGTTAGGGGGACAGCGCGGCGACGGTCGGGTAGTGGTAAACCCGTACCTCCAATCCGCTATGACTAGGGGTCAAAGCTGGATTATCCCCCATCGGCGCAGGGGCCTTCATCCTTCGGGCGGAGTAGGGCGTTTTCCCGGTGGCGACTTGCCCCGCGATGGTGCGCCGCCTGGGGCGGCGCGGCCTGATTGCGGTGCATGCACCAGCCGTCCGGCAGGCCGTCCGCAGGGGCGCGCGGGGTGGCCAGGGATGGCACAAAAGTTGCTCGTCATCCGAAGGTGATACGCTTGCCATGCAAGCAGAAAGACCAGGAGGGGCCATGGGCGCCAAAGTATCCACAGTCATGTCATCGGGCGGCGCCACCAGCAGGCGGGGACCACCCACGGACTTTGCCGGGCCAGCGGCCGGCCGGGAACGCCGGCTCGATATCCACGTGTTTGCAGCGGCCACCGGCGAACTGGCCACCGGCCGCGCCTGGGAACGCAGCGTCTGGCGCGATGCCCGCGTCCTGATCGCGGAATGCCCGGCGCCGCACCTGGCCGCCTCGATCGAAAGCGCGCTGCGCACCGTGGCGGCCAGCGTGGCCCGGGACCGCGGCTGGCAGGCTGCCGGCACGGTGTCGTTCTCGCTCGACGACCGCAGCGGCGTGTTCCGCGTCATCGACGCCCATGCGCAGGCCCGCACGCCGGCCATGCCGATCGCCGAACACGATCCCATCGCCGCGCACGTGCTGGAAGTGCGCATCGACGGCTGCGGCGATCGCCGCCTGCCGAGCACCCATCTCATGATCTGCGGCGCGACGCGCGGCGAAGTGCTGCGCCGCGCCTATCGCGCCCTGTCCGAACTGCCCGGCCCCGCGGGCGTGGACCGCGCCTTCCTGATGGAGCGCATCGCCTCCCGGGCGTTCTGCACTGGCATGACGGGCACGCGGCTGGACCAGGCGGTCGGCTGACAGGCGGGGCTTCAGGGCGGGCCGCCCAGCCCCTACAATAGTCCGCACATCCGATGAACAGCGCCCGGCCCTCGCGGCCGGGCCTACCTCTTGTGCGGCATCCATGACACTGCTGAGCGATCTACAGGCCCTCCTGGGCGATTCCCACGTCCTGACGGGCGACGACGCCGAGTCCTATGTGCTGGATTGGCGCCGGCGCTATCGCGGCGCGGCGCTGGCGGTGATCCGCCCCGGGGCGACCGCGGAAGTGGCCGCCGCGATCAAGCTGTGCGCGCAGCACGGCGTGCCCGTGGTGCCGCAAGGGGGCAATACCGGCCTGTGCGGGGGCGCCACCCCGGACGACTCCGGCAGCGCCGTCGTCCTGTCCACCACCCGGCTCACCGCCGTGCGCGCGCTGGACACCGACAACGACACCATCACCGTGGAAGCCGGCTGCATCCTGCAGGCCGTCCAGGAGGCCGCCGCGGCCGCGAACCGGCTGTTTCCGCTGAGCCTGGCCGCCGAAGGCAGCTGCACCATCGGCGGCAATCTGGCGACCAATGCCGGCGGCACGCAGGTGCTGCGCTATGGCAACGCGCGCGACCTCACGCTGGGACTGGAGGTCGTGACCGCGGAAGGCGAGATCTGGGACGGCTTGCGCGGCCTGCGCAAGGACAACACCGGCTACGACCTGCGCGACCTCTACATCGGCAGCGAAGGCACCCTGGGCATCATCACCGCCGCCACGCTCAAGCTGTATCCGCGTCCGGTGGCGTCCTGCACCGCGCTGCTGACGCTGGACAGCATCGACAACGCCGTCGAGGTCCTGTCGCGCGCCCGGGCCGGGTTCGGCGCCTCGCTGACCGGCTTTGAACTCATGAGCGGCGCCTGCCTGCAAGGCGTGGTGCGGCTGTTCCCGCAGCAGCGCCTGCCATTCGAAGGCGAATCGGCTGCCTCGCCATGGTTCGCCCTGCTGGAACTGTCCGACAGCGAAAGCGAAAGCCACGCGCGCGAACGCTTCGAGAGCGTGCTGGGCGAGGCCATCGAGGCCGGCCTGGTGAACGACGCCGCCATCGCCGCCAATGTGTCGCAGAGCAAGGCGCTGTGGCACCTGCGCGAAAGCATTCCGCTGGCCGAGGCTGAACTCGGCAAGTCGGTCAAGCATGACGTGTCGATCCCCATCTCGTCCATCGCGGGCTTCGTGCACAAGACCAACGCCTTGTTGCAGGCGCGCTTTCCGGGCGTGCGCCACGTGATCTTCGGCCATCTGGGCGACGGCAACCTGCACTACAACGTAGCCAATGCGCCGGGGCAGACCGAAGCCGAGCTGCTGGCGCTGCAAAGCGAAATCTACGGCGTGGTGCACGACAGCGTGCACGCGCACCAGGGTTCCATCAGTGCCGAGCACGGCGTCGGGCAGCTCAAGCGCGACGAACTGCCGCGCTACAAGCAGCCGGTCGAACTTGCGCTGATGCGGCGGATCAAGCGCGCGCTGGATCCGCAGGGCCTGATGAACCCCGGCAAGGTGCTGCAGGCCTGACACGTCCAGGACGCAAACCATGGCAGCCAGTCCCGCAGCGGGTGCGCATTACCGGGTGCTGATCGTCGAGGACGACCCCACCATCGCCGGCAACCTTTACAGCTTCCTGGAGGCGCGCGGCTTTCTCCCCGACGTGGCCTATAGCGGGCCGGCCGCCCTGCAGCGTCTGCAGGAGCAGCGGTTCGATGCCGTGCTGCTGGACATCGGCCTGCCCGGCATGGACGGCAACGCCGTGCTGCATGACATGCGCACGCAAAGGCGGCTGGACGTGCCGGTGCTCATGCTGACCGCGCGCGACAGCCTGGAAGACAAGCTGGCGGGTTTCTCGCACGGGGCGGACGACTACCTCACCAAGCCGTTCGCGCTGCTCGAGGTGGAAGCCCGGCTGCTGGCCCTGATCCAGCGCGCCAAGGGCTCCACGGTGGACGCCGTGCGCGCCTTCGGCCCCTTGCAGTTCGACACGCGCAGCCGCGCGGTGTCGGTCAACGACGTTCCCGTTCATCTGACCCGCAAGGCCTGTCTCATCATCGAGGTCCTGCTGCGCGATCCGGGCCGCGTCGTGCGGCGCGAAGAGCTGGAATCGGCGTTGTGGGGCAACGAGCCGCCCTCGTCCGACGCGCTGCGCAGCCAGGTCCACCTGCTGCGGCGCGCGCTGGCCGACGCGGGCTTTGACGGCATCGAGACCGTGCACGGCACCGGCTGGCGCCTCACGCTGCCCGGCGCGTCCTCATGAGCCGCGCCGCCGCCGGCACGTTGACCCAGCGCGTCGTGTGGGCGCTGACGGGAACGGTCGCGCTGTTCGTCACGGCGCTTGCCCTGCTGGCGTACCTGACGTTCGACCAGATGGAAGACGATCTGGTCAACGACATCCTCAACACGGAAATGGACCGCCTGGTCCAGCATGCCCGCAGCAGCGACGAATTTCTGCCGCGCCATGGCGCCCGCGAGCTGGGCGGTTCCATGCGCGCCTGGCTCAGCGCCGACGGCCAGCCGCCCGCCGGCATGCCGCCCGAATTGCTCTCGCTGGAAAACGGGCTGCATCTGATCGAACCGGGCGCCTACACCTGGCATGTGATGGTGGCCGAGACCGGCCGCGGCACGGTGTATCTGCTGTACGACGCGACCGACAACGAAGAGCGGGTCCGCGATTTCGGCCTCATCGTGCTGGGTGTGGGCGCGCTCTGCGTGGTGCTGGCGTACGCCCTGTCGCGGCGGGTGGCGGCGGTGGCGGTCGGTCCGCTGCTCGACCTGACGGACCGGCTGTCGACCTGGGCCCCCGGCTCGCCCGACCTGGCTGTCACCCGCGACGACGAGGCCGGGCGGCTCATCGAGGCCTTCAACCGCGTGCAGAACCAGGTGGACCGGTCCATCGCCCGCGAACGCGAATTCGCCGGCAATCTCAGCCATGAGGTGCGTACGCCGCTCGCGGCGATTCGCTCCGACAGCGAACTCATGCTCCTGACGCAGACGCTGACGCCGGACCAGCAGCAACGGCTCACGCGCGTGGTCGACAACGTCGACGACGTCATCGTCAGCCTGGAGAGCGCGCGCGCGATGGCCCGCGACCAATTGCGCGAGCCCGAACCCGTGGACCTCGCCGAGTGCATGGATGACGCCTGGCGCGGCTATGCCGCGCAGGCGAAGCTGGCGAACCTGCGTTTCGACAACCGTATCCCTGCCGGCCACGTGCTGACGCTGGACCGCTACGCCTTGCTGACCGTGCTGCGCAACCTGGTGCGCAACGCCATTGAGCACGCCGCGCCGGCCACCCTGACGGCGGCGCTGGACGCGCAGGGCGTTCTGGCGCTGCGCGACGACGGCAAGGGCATCGCCGCCGCCGACCTGCCCTTCCTGTTCCGCCGCTATTTCCGCGGCCGCCTGCGCGATTCGGCGATGGATGGCGGCGCCGAGACGACGCGCGGGCTGGGCCTGGCGATTGCCAAGCGGGTCTGCGACATGCAGGGCTGGGCGCTGTCCGTCGAATCCTCGCAGGCGCACGGCCCGGTTCGAGGGACGCGCTTCCTGCTGCGCTTTGACAACGCCCCCGCGGCCGAACCCCATACGCGGATTTGACGAATTTTCGACTGCCGGGCCCGTACAGTGCGCTGCCCGAACCGTCTGGAAATTTCCGTCCATGCCGTCCCCCTTGCTGCCGGCGCCGCGCGCGCCAACCCCGGCCTGCTATCTGCTCACCCACGTCGTGGGCCTGCCGCTGATCCTCGCCTGTCTTGCGTGGTGGACCCAGGATTCGGGGCTGGACATGCACATCGCGCGGGCCCTGTTCGACCCGGCGCTCGACGACTTTCCGCTGCACGCCAGCCGCTGGCTCGAACTCCTGGGCCATCGCATCGTGCTGGCCCTGCCGATCGGCGTGGGCCTGGCCGCGGCGGGCGTCGCCGTGGCCAGCTTCCGCATCCCGGCGTGGCGGCGCTGGCGCGGCGTGGCGCTGGCGGTGGCGGCCACGTGCCTGACGGGACAGCTCCTGATCAACCAGCTCAAGCATCACACGATGCTGCCGCGCCCCTACGACCTGGAAACGCTGGGCGGCTACACCCCCTATCCGGTGCACTGGTGGACGTGGGCGCGTGCCCGCGCGGGGGGCGCCCTGCCCAGCGGCCATGCCGGCGCGGGGTACGCGCTGCTCAGCCTGTATTTCGCGGGCTGGGCGCTGGGACGGCCCGCGTGGCGCTGGGCCGGCCTGGCGGTCGGCGTGGCGGGCGGTGTGGGCTTTTCGGCCGTGCGCATCCTGCAGGGCGCGCATTTCCTCAGCCAGACGATCTGGTCGGCCGCGCTGATGTGGCTGCTGGCGGCGGTCTTTTTCTATCCGTTGATCGCGGGGCGGACCGCTGGCGGCCCGCCCCGCGCGCCGGGCGTCAGTTGAGCAGCACGCCCGGCAGCCACAGCGAAAACGCCGGCACGTAGGTCACCAGCGCCAGCGCCGCCAGCAGCGCGCCGTAGAACGGCCAGATGGTGCGCATGACCGTGCCCACGGAGACCCCGCCGATGGCGCATCCCACGAACTGCGTGGTGCCCACCGGCGGCGTGTTCAGCCCCAGCGCGCAGTTCAGCAGCAGGACCATGCCGAACTGCACCGGCCCCATGCCGTACTGCATGCAGATCGGCAGGAAGATCGGCGTGCAGATCAGGATGGTGGCGGCCATGTCCAGGAACGTGCCCAGCACGAACAGGATGATGTTGACCATCAGGAAGATCGCCCAGGGTTCCGTCGAGATGGACGCCATGAGCTGACCGGTCTTTTCGGCCACGCCATAGAAGCTGATCAGGTAGCCGAACGTGGCGGAAATGCCGATCAGCAGCAGCACCACGCCCGTGGTCTTGACCGCCTTGCTGGCCGCGCGCACGAACTGGTCCCAGGTCAGCGAGCGGTAGACGAAGATCGTCAGCGCCAGCGCATACAGCACCGCCACCGCCGCCGATTCCGTCGCGGTGAAGACGCCGCTCAGGATGCCCGCGATGATCAGCACCACCACGAACAGCCCCGGCGCCGCGGCCACCAGCGAGCGGAACACGATGTGCCAGCCCGGGAAGGTGCCGGCCGGATACCCCCGCTTGCGCGCCACGAAGTACGCCGCCGCCAGGTTGCAGGCGGTCAGGATCAGGGCAGGCACCACGCCCGCCGCGATCAGCGCCGCGATGGACACCTTGCCGCCCGCGGCCAGCGTGTAGATGATGATGTTGTGGCTGGTCGGCATCAGCGCGCCCACCAGCGCCGCGTGCGTGGTGACGTTCACCGCGTAGTCGGCGTGATAGCCCTCGCGCTTCATCATCGGGATCATCACCGAGCCCATCGCCGACACGTCCGCCACGGGCGACCCCGACACGCCGCCGAACAGCGTGCAGGCGACCACGTTGGACATGCCCAGGCCACCGCGCACATGGCCCACCAGCGATTTGGCGAACGCGACGATGCGGTCCGCGATGCCGCCGTACAGCATCAGTTCGCCCGTGAAGATGAAGAAGGGGATGGCCAGGAACGAGAAGGCGTTCATGCCCGAGGTCATCTGCTGGAAGGCCACCGCCAGCGGCAGGTCCTCAACCATGATGGCCGTGAGGGACGACAGCCCGATGGCGAAGGCCACCGGCACGCCGATCACCAGGAATCCCATGAAGGTAAAGGAAAGCAGCGTCAGCGCCATGCCGGTACCACCTTCTGGTTGCGCAGGATCGCGATGATGTGCTCGATGGAAAAGAGCGCGATCAAGGTGCCCGACAGGGTTGCAGGAATGTACTTCCACGCGTTGGAGATCCCCAGGTTGGGAATCTTGTAGGCCGCGACGGATTCGGCCAGCACGGCGCAATTCCAGGCCATCAGCACGCCGAACAGCAGCACGAGCAGATGGATGAAGATGCGCAGCCGCCGCTGCCCGCCGGCCGGCAGGGCGTCGAGCAGGGACTCGAAGCCGATGTGGCCGGCGTCGCGCACGCCGACCGCGGCGCCCAGCATTGTGACGTACAGCACCAGCAGGAGGGCCAGGCTTTCCGCCCAGGTCGGCGTGTTGTTCAGGACGTGCCGCCCGACGATCTGCAGCGTGACGGCGATGATCAGGCAGACCAGCCCGAACACGCTGGTCCACATGCAGGCCCGCGCCAGCCGGGCGCAGCCGCGCGAGTAGGCATCCAGCGGGGCAGCCAGGGCTTGCGCCCGGCCCCCCGCGGCGACATCTGGTTCATTCGTGGGTGTGGCCAACATGATGTCCTCACTGCACGGCCTGGATCTTGGCGACCAGGTCTTTCATTTCAGGGGTGGTGACGAAGCGGTCGTACACGGGCTTCATCGCGCCCTGGAACGAGGGCTTGTCGACCGCCGAGATCTGCGAGCCAGCCTTCTCGACCACGGCGCGCGACTTCTGCTCGCGCTCGTCCCACAGCTTGCGCATGAACGGCACCGATTCACGCGCGGCCTCGCGCAGGATCTTCTGGTCATCGGGCGGCAGCTTGTCCCACTGGCGCTTGGAGAAGATCAGGATCTCGGGCGTCATGGTGTGCTCGGTCAGCGAGTAGAACTTGGCCACCTCGTAGTGATGCGCGCTCTCGTAGCTGGGGAAATTGTTCTCGGCCGCGTCCACCAGCCCGGTCTTGAGCGAGGTGTAGACCTCGCCCATGGGCATCGGCGTGGCGTTGCCGCCCATGGCTTCGACCATGGCGACGGACAGGTCCGACTGCTGCACGCGGATCTTCAGCCCCTTCGCGTCGGCCAGCGTCTTGACGGGCTTTTTGGTCGTGTACATGGAGCGCGATCCGCTGTCGTACCAGGCCAGCCCCACGAATCCGGCGGCTTCGCACGAGCGCAGGATCTGGTCGCCGATCTCGCTGTCCAGCACCTTGTGCAGGTGTTCCTTGGAGCGAAAGAGGAACGGCAGCGACGGCACGCGGGTGGTCTGGCAGATGTTGTGCATGGCCGCGCTCGACACGCGGGTCATCGCCAGCGCGCCCAGCTTCACCTGTTCGATGGAATCGTCCTCGTTGCCGAGCGCGCCGCCCGAAAACACCTTGATAGTGATGCGGCCGTTGGTCCGTTGCTTGACCAGCTCGCCGAAGTGGCGCACGGCCTGCACAGTGGGGTAATCGTCGGGATGGATGTCCGCGGAGCGCAGCTCGGCGGCGTGGGTGGCGGGAACCAGCGTCAGCAAGGCGGCCGCGGCCAGGACGGCGCGGCTCAGGTGAGGGTGCAGCATGTCTACCTCCGGATGGGGTACGGCGTTTCGTTGAGGGCCGCAAAGGGCCCCGAAGCTCTTTGATATGCACTGACCTGCTCGGGGTGGCGCGCGACACGGCGCCGATCGGGTGCTAACCGGCGCTGGCGGGTTCCTCCAGGCCCTGCACGCCGGGGTGCAGGGCGAATATCGCGCCATCCGGCGAGCCGGGGGCGGCGTTCGCGGGACGGATGGATGTGACGAATAGCGTGTCCAGTCCGGCGCCGCCGAAGGCGCACATCGCGACCTTCGCGGCGGGCACGTCCAGGGTGCGGTCCAGGCGGCCGTCGGGGGTGTAGCGGTACACCTTGCCGGCATCGTTGCCGCAGATCCAGTAGCAGCCGTCCGTGTCCACGGCTGCGCCGTCGGGGCGGCCGGCCGGCAGGGAGGGAATGAACACGCGGCGGTGGCGCGGTTCGCCCGTTGCGGTGTCGTAGTCGAAGGCCCAGACCGTCGCGCGCGAGGGGTGCGAATCGGACAGGTACATGGTCCGGCCATCGGGGCTGAAGGCCAGGCCGTTGGGCACGATCAGGCCGTCCAGCAGCACGGATACCCCTCGATCGTCCAGGCGGTACAGCGCGCCCGCGGGGTCGGCCAGGCTCATGTCCATCACCATGGTGCCGGCAAGAAACCGGCCCTGCCGGTCGCAGCGGCCGTCATTGAAACGCATATTGGGGGCGGCGTGGGCCACGGCGGCCAGGCGGCGCGGGATGCATGGCTCGTCCTCGCGCAGCGCGTCGCAGGCATAGAGGCCGTCTTCCATCGCCAGCAGCCAGCCGTCGCCGCGCATCGCGATGCTGCCGGCCATCTGCGGCAGCGCCCACTGCGCGAAGGCGCCGGTCGCGGGTGTCCAGCGCCAGAGCGCCTTGCCGGGAATGTCGGTCCAGTAATAGGCCTGGTCGGCGCGGCGCCAGACGGGGCTTTCTCCCACGCCGCACAATACCGTTCCTATACGTTCTGCGGTCATGGGCATGGACGGTCTTCAGGCGTTGGGGAAAGGGAAGGGGCCGGCCTTGACGAAGGCGCCGCCCTGATAGCGCGCCGCGGGGTCGTCCGCCGCCAGCGGCGGCTGCGCTTCGACCTGCGCGCGGAACCGCTCGGACGAGTCCTTGGGCGCAAAGCCCAGCACGGCCGCGCCGCGGTTGTCCCACCAGCTGTCCCGGTTGGCCGAGGCGCCGTACACGATCAGGTGGCCGACGTCCGGGGTGAAGATCGACCGCACGACCAGGTCCGTCAGGTCGTCGTGGCTGAGCCAGGTGACCAGCATGCGCCGGTCCTTGGGTTCGGGAAACGACGAGCCGATGCGCAGGCACACGGTCTGGATGCCGTAGCGGTCGAAATAAAAGCGGGACAGGTTTTCGCCATAGGCCTTGCTCAGGCCGTAGTAGCCATCGGGGCGCAGCGGCACGTCGGCGTCCAGCATCTTTCCCTGCTCATAGAAGCCGATGACGTGGTTGGAGCTGGCGAACACGACGCGCTGCACGCCGTGCAGGCGGGCCGCCTCGTAGATGTTGTAGGCGCCCTGGATGTTGGCGGGAAGGATTTCCTCGAAGGGCCGCTCCACCGACACGCCGCCCAGATGGACAATGGCGTCCACGCCGTGCACCAGTGCCGATACCGCGGACGCGTCGGCCAGATCGCAGGGGACGACTTCCTCGCCCGCTTGGGCGGGGGCCATGGGCGCGACGTCGGAGACGCGCAGGATGTCCGCATGGGCTTTCAATCGGGGACGCAGTACCAGGCCCAGGTTGCCGGCGGCGCCGGTCAACAACAAACGAGGACACCGGGGTGATGCAGGCATGTTGTTGACAGCTCGGCTCATGACGCAACGCTCGGGTTATGGCGCGGTGGAGTGGACTTGTCTGGTACGTTATCGTACAACTGTCGCAAAGTATAATGAACGCCATTTTTCAGCGTCAAGCGCTGCGCAACCGCTTTCGGATAATCCCTGATGAACGCTCCTGTCGATACCTCTGTTTTGCCGCAGCGTCGTCCCCGCAACCTGGCGCAAGGCCTGGTGGAGAGCATTTCCGAACGCATCCGAAGCGGCGAAATCCGCCCCGGGGACAAGCTGCCCACCGAGTCTGAAATCATGCGTCAGTTCGGCGTAAGCCGCACCGTCGTGCGCGAGGCGCTGTCGCGCCTGCAGGCATCGGGGCTGGTCGAAACGCATCATGGCGTGGGCACCTACGCGCTGGAGCCCAGCGGTGGCGGAGACTTCCGCGTGGACCCCGCGGACATCGCCACCGTGCGCGATGTCCTCGTGCTGCTGGAGCTGCGCATCTGCCTGGAAAGCGAGGCCGCGGGCCTGGCTGCCATCCGGCGCAGCGACACGCAGCTGCAGGACATGCGGCGCGCGCTCGATGCCTTCAAGCAGGCGCTGGGTAGCGGCGGCGATACCATCACGCCCGATTTCCAGTTCCATCTGCTGGTGGCCCAGTCCACCGACAACCGGTATTTCGCGGACCTCATGTCGCATCTGGGGTCGGCCATCATCCCCCGCACCCGCATCAACTCCGCCAAGTTCGCGCACGAAGACCGCGCCGCCTATCTGGCGCGCGTGAATCTCGAACACGAAGACATCTACAGCGCCATCACGCGCCAGGACCCCGAGGCGGCGCGCGCGGCGATGCGCACGCACCTGAGCAACAGCCGCGAGCGCCTGCGCCGGGCGCAGTAGCCGCGCGGGCACACTGGCATCTCGAACGACGCATGTGTGATGTCGTACAACGTTTGAGCCGGCCGCCGCGCCGGTGATCCGCCGAAACCGCGTTACTCTTGGCGCGGTTCATTTTCTGGTCATCGAGGCGGCATGGTTTTGCGCGGCATACACGGTTCATACGTCACACACGGCAGGTCTTTTTCCTTATTGGGTCAGGCATCGCGCCCGGCGCGGAGGGCGTCGCCATGCGCAATCTGACCGTACGCTTCATCCTCGCGATCCTGGCGCTGCTGACGCTGTCGCGGCTGGGGCTGGCCTTCTGGATGTGGGACCGCGTCGAAGCCGCCGGCGGCCTCGGGCCGCTCATGTTGGGCGGACTGCGCATCGACGTGTGCCTGCTGTCCATGGTGATTGCGCTGCCGGCGGTGTTTTCGCCGTGGTTCGGGCACCGGCCGCTGGCCGCACGCATCACCGCGTGGTGGTTCCGCGTCTGGTGGATGCTGTATGTGCTGCTGGAGGTCTCGACGCCGCAGTTCATCGCCGAATACGACACGCGGCCCAATCGCCTCTACTTCATCTATCTGCTCAACCCCAAGGAAGTCGGCTCGATGCTGTGGCAGGGCTACAAGGGCGTGCTGCTGGCGTCCTTCGTGGTGCTGGTTATCGCGGCGTGGCTTGCGGTCAAGCTCTTCCCGACCCGCTCGCGCGATGCCTTCATGGGGTGGTGGAAGCGTCCGGTCGCGTCGTTCGTGATCCTGGCGCTGGTGTTCCTGGGCGCGCGCGGCACGCTGGAGCATCGGCCCATCAATCCCGCCAAGGTGGCCTTCAGCTCGGACGCCATGGTGAACGCGCTGGCGCTCAATTCCCTGTACAGCGTGTTCGACGCGGCCTATCGCATGCGCGACGAACGCTCGTCGGCCGCGATGTACCCGAAGATGCCGGTCGACGAGATGAACGCCATCGTGCGCGAAAAAGCCGGCATGACCGGCGCGCCATTGGATCCGGCCCTGCCCAGCCTGCACGAGCAGAAGGCGACCGTGCGGCGCGACAAGCCGCTGAACGTGGTCATCATCCTGCAGGAAAGCCTGGGCGCGCAGTACGTGGGCAGCCTGGGCGGACGCGACCTCACGCCCAACATCGACAGGCTGGGCAAGGAAGGGTGGATGTTCCATCGCGCCTACGCCACGGGCACGCGGTCGGTGCGCGGCATCGAGGCGGTGACGGCGGGCTTTCTGCCCAGCGTGGCCGATGCGGTGGTCAAGCTGCCGCGCTCGCAGACCGGGTTCTTCACGCTGGCGCAGTTGCTCGGCAAGCACGGGTACCACTCGCGCTTCGTGTACGGCGGCGAGTCCCACTTCGACAACATGCGGGCGTTCTTCCTGGGCAACGGCTTCGATGAGATCGTGGACCGTCCCAAGTTCGTGGACCCGGTCTTCGAGGGATCGTGGGGCGCGTCGGATGAAGACATGTTCAACCAGGTGGACCGCCTCTTGCGCGCCGACGGCGACAAGCCGGTGTTCACGCTGGCGTTCTCGGTGACCAACCACTCCCCGTGGGAATATCCGCCCGGACGCATCCAGCCCGTGGGCGACCCGGCCACGGTGGACAACACGGTGCGCTACGCGGACTGGGCCCTGGGCCAGTTCTTCGACAAGGCGCGCAAGGCGCCGTACTGGGACAACACGGTCTTTCTCGTCATCGCGGACCACGATTCGCGCGTGTACGGGTCCATCCCGGTGCCGGTGCGGCATTTCCAGATCCCCGCGCTGATCCTGGGCGCGGGCATTGAACCGCGGCAGGACCAGCGCCTGGTCAGCCAGATCGACATGGCGCCGACGCTGTTGTCGCTGATCGGCCTGGACAACGTGAACCCGATGTTGGGCGTGGACCTGACGCAACGCGACCCGAACCGCGCGATCATGCAGTACGCGGACAATTTCGGGTATCTGCAGGGCGACCAGTTGCTGGTGCTGGAGCCCGCCAAGGCGCCGCGCCAGTTCCGCTACGAGGCGGCGCCGGTGGGGCGCGATGAAACCTACGCGCCGGTCGAGCCCGCGGATCCCGCATTGACGCAAGAGGCGCTGGCGCATGCGCTGTGGGCAAGCTGGGTGTACCGCGAGGAAAAGTACCGCCTGCCGTGACCTTGACCTTGGCCATGACCCCGCCGCCATGTGCCGCGTCCGGCGCGGCCAGCCGCCTTGATCCTGCTCAAGCCGGATTTCGCGGGTCGATAGCACACTGGCGGCCATGACAACGCCGAACCCGTCCTCCGGAGCCTCCCGCGCCGCTCCGGCGACTCTGACTCAGGCCCAGGGCAGCGCGCCCCGCGCGCGCCGTCCCATGGCGATTCCGGTGCCGCGCGGCCGGCTTGCATGGATCACGGGCGTCTTCAGCGCGGTCTGGCTGGCCGCGAACACGCTGTTCTGGTGCCTGCTGCTGTTTCCCATGTCGCTCCTGAAGCTGGCGCTGCCTTTCGCGGCGGTGCGGCGGCGCGTCGATCCGGTGCTCAACGGCATCGCCACGGCGTGGGTGTCCTGCAATACCGGCTGGTTCGTGCGCATCCAGCCCCAGGGCTGGGATATCCAGGGCAACAAGGACCTGCGCTATGCCGACTGGTATCTGGTCAATTGCAACCACCAGTCGTGGGTCGACATCTTCGTCCTGCAATACGCGCTGAACCGGCGCATCCCGCTGCTCAAGTTCTTTCTCAAGCAACAGCTCATCTACGTGCCCGTGATCGGGCTGGCGTGGTGGGCGCTGGACTTTCCCTTCATGAAGCGGCACGGCAAAGCCGCGTTGCGCAAGAATCCGGATCTGGGACGGCAGGACCAGGAGGCCGCGCGCCGCGCCTGCGCCAAGTTTTCGCTGGTGCCGACCAGCGTGATGGTGTTTGCCGAAGGCACCCGCTTTTCCGAAGCCAAGCGCGATGCGCAGGGCTCGCCTTACCGTCATCTGCTCAAGCCCAAGGCGGGCGGGCTGGCGGTGTCGCTGAACGCCATGGGCGCGCGCTTTCGGTCGATGATCGACGTCACCATCGCCTATCCGGACGGCGCGCCCAGCTTCTGGGACTTTGCCTGCGGGCGCGCGGGCCAGGTGGTGGTGCGCATGCGGCAGTTGCCGGTGCCGCCGGCCTTCTGCGACGCCGACTACACCCGCGACAAGGCTTTTCGCACCACGTTCCACCAATGGCTCGGCCAGCAGTGGCAGGCCAAGGATGACGAGATCGAAGCGCTCGTCGCGCGCGCCGGAAACCCGCCGGCCAACTAACTGACCTGGCGGATTTCCGGGCGGCGGGGCGTCAGACGCGCGCCGGCAGCACGACGCCGGAACACTCGCCGAAGCCAATGCGCGGATAGCCCGCCTTCACGCATTCGGCGCGGATGATGATCTGGTCGCCGTCCTGCAGGAACGTGCGCTTTTCGCCCCAGGGCAGGTCGAACGGGGACTTGCCGCCATTGCTCAGCTCCAGCAGCGAACCGGCTTCCGAGGGGCGCGGGCCCGACAGCGTGCCGGTGCCCAGCATGTCGCCCGGCTGCAGGTTGCAGCCGTTGACGGTGTGGTGCGTGATGAGCTGCGCGATGTTCCAGTACGCATCGCGGAAATTGCTGCTCGACAGCTTCGCCGGCGGCTTGCCCGCGGCGCGGGACTGCTCGGTGGTCATCAGCACTTCCATCTGCACGTCGTACGCGCCCTTGGCCCGGTTGGCGTCGGAGGCGAGGTAGGGCATGGGCTGCGGCTCGCCCGCGCCGCGATTCCATTGCGTGCGGAACGGCTCCAGCGCCTCCATGGTGACGATCCACGGCGAGATCGTGGACGCGAAGTTCTTCGACAGGAAGGGACCGAGCGGCTGGTATTCCCAGGCCTGGATGTCGCGCGCCGACCAGTCGTTCAGGATGCACAGCCCGAACACGTGCGCGTCTGCGTCGGCCAGGTCGATGCGTTCGCCCTGGGCGTTGCCCGTGCCGACGAAGATGCCCAGCTCCAGCTCATAGTCCAGGCGGGCGCAGGGGCCGAACTGGGGCGCTTCGCCTTCATTGGCGGGACGCGTCTGGCCGACGGGGCGCGGGAACTTCTGGTCGACGCCGATGCTGGAGGCGCGGCCGTGATAGCCGATCGGAACCCACTTGTAGTTGGGCAGCAGGGGATTGTCGGGACGGAACTGCTTGCCCACGGCGGTGGCGTGGTGCACCGAAATGTAGAAGTCGGTGTAGTCGCCGATGCGGGCGGGCGTGGTGTATTCGGCCTCGGCCTGCGCGACCAGCAGCGGCTCGACCGTGGCGCGCAGCGCGGCGCCTTCGCGCAGCGCGCGCGACAGGGCCAGGCGCAGGGCGCTCCAGTGCGGCTGGCCCAGGGCCATCAGCGCATTCAGGCTGTCGGTGGCGCACGCGGCCAGGGCTTCGGCGGCCAGGCCCTCGAACGGCTTCTGGGCGGCCAGGGCGGCCAGGTCCAGGATCTGGTCGCCGATGGCCACGCCAGGGCGGAAGGATTCCTGCGTGCCCTTGCGGCGGAACGAGGCGTAGGGCAGGTTCTGGACGGGGAAATCCGAGGCGTCCGCATTGGCGCTGGCAAGCCAGCTCTTCAAGGACGGGTCGTGGGTTTCGTTGATCGCGGTGGTCATGGCTGCGTGTCTCTTTCAGTGTGTTTATGAGGGGCTGGCCCGGCGCGCGGGCCGATCTGGCGCCGGATGAATCAAACGCCAAGCGGCGATGCGCTTGCGCGCATCGCCGCCGGCGGGGAAGGCGGACGCGGGCGCGTCACGCCTTCTTGGGATCGAAATGCTTTGCGATGCCCTGCCAGCACCGGTAGTAGTCGCCCTGCAATTCTACCGATGACAGCGCCTGTTCCGTCGGGCGGATGACGCGGCGGGTCTCGAACATGAACGCCATCGTGTCGCGGATGTAGTGCGCCTTGCTGGTGTCCGCATGGGATGCCTTCTCGAAGGTCTCCGCGTCCGGGCCGTGCCCGCTCATGCAGTTGTGCAGGCTGGCGCCGCCCGGTGCGAATCCGTCGGCCTTGGCGTCGTACACGCCCTGGATCAGGCCCATGAACTCGCTGGCGATGTTGCGGTGGAACCAGGGCGGACGGAACGTGTTCTCCATGGCCAGGACGCGCGGCGGGAAGATCGCGAAGTCCATGTTGGCCGTCCCCGGCGTGTCGGACGGCGCGGTCAGGACCGTGAAGATCGAGGGATCGGGATGGTCGAAGCTGATCGACCCCACGGTATTGAAGTTGCGCAGGTCGTACTTGTAGGGGGCATGCGTGCCGTGCCATGCCACCACGTTCAGCGGCGAATGGTCGATCGAGGCGCGCCAGAAGCCGCCCGTGAACTTGGCGATCAGCTCGAAATCGCCTTCCACATCTTCGTACCAGGCCACCGGCGACTTGAAATCGCGCGCGTTGGCCAGGCAGTTCGAGCCGATCGGACCCAGTTCGGGCAGGCGCAGGGCCGCGCCGAAGTTCTCAAGCATGTAGCCGCGCGCGACGCCATCCAGCAGTTCCACGCGGAAGCGCACGCCGCGGGGGATGACGGCGATTTCCAGCGGTTCCAGGTCGATGAGGCCCAGTTCGGTGGCCAGGCGCAGGCGCCCCTGCTGCGGGACCAGCAGCAGCTCGCCGTCGGCGTTGTAGAAGTAGCGGCCCTGCATCGAGCGATTGGCGGCGTACAGGTGGATGCCCACGCCGCCCTGTTCGTCGGGTCCGCCGTTGCCGCCCCAGGTCTTCACGCCTTCCAGGAAGTCGGTGGGGGCGTCGGGGATCGGCATCGGGCTCCAGCGCAGCTGGTTCGGCGTGACCGGGCCGTGGCCGAAGGTGCTCAGCCAACCCGTCGCGCCATCGAAGGCTTCAAACGGCTTGTGCTGGGCGCCCGGACGGATCCGGTAGAGCCAGGACCGGCGGTTCTCGGCGCGCGGGGCGGTAAAGGCGGTGCCGGACAGCTGTTCGGCATACAGGCCATACGGGCATTGCTGCGGCGAATTGCGGCCCACGGGCAGGGCGCCGGGCAGGGCCTCGGTCGCGCATTCGTTGCCGAAGCCGGTCTGATATTGCAGTTCCATGGAATCCTCCTTGGCGGCGTGCGCGGTGCTTGGCCGCGCGGCCTGGCGTGGTTGGCGGGACGGGCGTGTCCCGAGCCGATATGGCATTTTCGGAAAAAATCCCTCTTGCGGCTACGGGAATGCAAAAATAGCGACTATAAATTTTGTGAATAGTAGGGGGCGCCTGTGGCCGAGTTGCGTGATGTGGACCTGAACCTGTTGCTGCTGTTCCAGCACTTGCTGGAAGACCGCAACCTGTCGGCCGTGGCCCGGCGCATGGACCTCTCGCAGCCCGCCGTCAGCAATGCGCTGCGCCGCCTGCGGGCGGCGTTCGGGGACGAACTCTTCGTGCGCACCGGCCAGGGCATGCTGCCGACGCCGCGCGCCCAGCGCCTGGCCGGGCCGGTCAGCGAAGCGCTGGGGATGCTGTCGCAGGCGCTGCGGGACCAGGACGTGTTCGACGCGGCCACCAGCAGCCGGCGCTTTCGCGTCGCCATGACGGATGTCGGCGAGATCCACTTCATGCCCCGCCTGATGGAAGTCTGCGTGCAAAGGGCGCCGCAGGTGCGCATCGACTCGGTGCGGGTGCTGGGGCCGGACCTGCCGCGCGAGATGGAGTCGGGGCGCGTCGACCTGGCGATCGGGGCGTTCGACGACATGGGGGCGGGCACGCTGCAGCGGATGCTGTTCCGCCAGGGCTATGCCACGCTGTTCCGTCAGGCCCATCCCACCGCGCACGCCGGCATGGGCATCAAGGCGTTCCGGGCGGAACGCCATCTCATCGTGTCGCGCGCCGCGCCCTATGGGCAGGTCAACCAGTCGATGGAGCGGGCCGGCGTGGAACTGGCCGAGCATTTCAGCGTGCCGCATTTTTCGGCGGTGCCCTACATCGTCAGCGCGACGGACCTGCTGGCCACCGTGCCGGAAAAGCTGGCGGCCAGCGCCGCCGCCCCGTTCGGCCTGCGCTTCATGACGCCGCCGCTGAAGGTGCCCGCGTTGCAGACGAATATGTACTGGCAGCGCAGGGTGGACCGCGATGGCGGCAACCAATGGCTGCGCGCCCTGATCGTCAACACCTTCGCGGTCGGGTCCTGAACGCGGCGCGCGGCCGCGGCCTTGGCGCGTCAGGCAGCCTGCGTCACGGAGGCGCGCGCATGACGCAGGGCTTCCTTCAGCAGGGCCAGGTCGCCCAGGTGGTTCGCCAGCAACAGGATCAGCGCGGCGTTCAGCTCCTGGCTCTGTTCGTTCGACAGGTCGCGGTGGGCGTCGATCAGCGCTTCGTAGAAGTCGTCCGGCGCGCCCAGGTTGGTTTCGGTGATAAGCATGGGGAAGGCCTCCGGATTCACGCGCGGCCCGTCGCGCGGTGGACGGCGGCGGCAACGGCTTCGGGGTTGAAGGCGCGCCAGCGCGCGGCAATGTGCTGGTCGGGACGGATCAGGTAGGCGGTGCCGCCCTGCGCGTCGTAGCGTTTGGCAAGCAGGCCTTCGCTGTCCCGGACCACGGCCAGGTCCGCGGGCGCCTCGGACACGTCGGTCTGCGCGCCGGCCACCAGCACCGCCTTGATCGGGACGGGCGCCATGCGCAGGGCCTGCAGCGCCTGCAGCGTGGCGCGGTCCGGCAGCGCGTCCAGGCAGAACAGCGCCAGCACGAACCCGCCATCCAGCTGCGACAGCCACCAGCCCGGCTCGCCCCGGGCCTGCACCGGCGCATCCAGGGCCACCGCGCCGGGCACCATCCGGCCGGTGAAGGAATCGGCGTCTGGCGTGTTCAGCGGCGACGCCGCATACGTGGCCGGCAGCGACAGGCGGCCGCTGTTGACGAGCGATCGCGCGAAAGCGTGGTCCTTGGCCAGGTTGAGCACCGCGTTGCGGAAGCTGCGGCTGATGTCGCTCTTGGGCGTGATGAAATCGGTGGCGCGAGAGGAGTTGAGGATGTTCTCGTCGGCCGCGAACTCGCGTTCGGCGCCGTAGCTGTCGATCAGCGTGTCGGGCGCCAGGCCCGCCAGCACGAGCTTGAGCTTCCAAGCCAGGTTCTCGGCGTCCTGCACGCCGCTGTTGGCGCCGCGCGCGCCGAAGGGCGATACGCGGTGCGCGGCGTCGCCTGCGAACACGATGCGGCCATGGCGGAACTTGTCCATGCGCTCGCACGCAAAGGTGTACACGCTGACCCACTCCAGCTCGAACTGCGCGTCGGGCCCCAGCAGGGCGCGGATCCGCGGCAGCACGTTCTCGGGCTTGACGGCTTCGACGGGGTCGGCGTTCCAGCCGAGCTGGAAGTCGATGCGCCAGACGTTGTCCGGCTGGCGGTGCAGCAGCACGGATTGGTTCGGATGGAAGGGCGGGTCGAACCAGAACCAGCGTTCGGACGGGAAATCGGCCGTCATCTTGACGTCGGCGATCAGGAAGCGGTCGCGGAAGATGCGGCCATGGCTTTCCTGCCCGATCAGCTTGCGCACCGGCGAACGCGCGCCGTCGCAGGCGATCAGCCAGTCGGCATGCAGGGTGTAGGGGCCTTCCGGCGTTTCGACGGTCAGCGTCACGCCATCGGCGCCCTGCACGACGCCGGCGACCTTGTTCTTCCAGCGCAGGTCGATGTCGGGTTGCTCGCGGACCTGCTCGTACAGATAGCCTTCCGCGTAATACTGCTGCAGATTGATGAACGCGGGGCGCCGGTGGCCGGGCTCGGGCAGCAGGTCGAAGCGCCAGACCTCCTGTTCGCGGAAGAACACCTTGCCGACGTTCCACGACACGCCCTTGTCGATCATGCGCTGGCCCACGCCCAGGCGGTCCCAGATTTCGAGCGTGCGCTTGGAAAAGCAGATGGCGCGCGAGCCGGTGGACAGGCGGCAGTCGTCGTCCAGCACCACCACATGCACGCCCTGGCGCGCCAGGTCCAGCGCGGTGGTCAGGCCGACCGGGCCGGCGCCCACCACCACGACCCGATGGCGCGCCAGTTCGCTGGCGGTCTGGTCCGCGTGTTTTTCATAGGCGAACTCCATCGCCTGAAAATCGATGTCTCCCACGGTTGTCTCCTGTGTGGGTCATTTTTTTATTTATGCGGACACGCTGGGCCGCGCTGGGCGCGCGTGTCCGGTTCTTGCAGGCAGGGCGGGGCGCCCCGGGGATCAGCCTTCGAGCTGGGCCCACATCTCCAGGTCGCGCTTGTCGGTCCAGATGCGCGGATCGGTGTAGCCGGTGGCCTCGTCATAGGCGCGCGACACGTCGAACGGCATGCAGTGGTCGAAGATCACCCAGTCGCTGTAGCGCGGCTTCATGAAGTCGTAGACCTCGCGGTAGATCGTCTTCAGATCCTTGCCTTCGGCCACGCCGCGGTTCACGGCGCCGTACAGGTCGGTCAGGAAGGCGCGCGTGCCGGCCAGGCCCTGGCGCACTTCGGTGGCGTTCTTCAGCGCCGGGCCGCGGCCGGGCACCATTTTTTCGGCTTCAAAGCCCGACAGCGCGTCCAGCGTGGTGGGCCAGTCGCGGAAGTAGGCGTCGCCGCAGTAGGGCGTGGACTGGTACTCGACCAGGTCGCCGGCGAACAGGATCTTCTGCTCGGGCAGCCAGGCGATGGTGTCGCCCTTGGTGTGCCCGCGGCCGACCTGCAGCAGCTTGACTTCCAGGTTGCCCAGATTGACCGTCATTTCGCCCTTGAACGTCATGGTCGGCCAGACCAGGCCCGGCGGAATCGACTCGGCGTTGCGGAACAGACGCGGAAAGCGGCCGATCTCGCTGGCCTTGTCCTGCTCGCCGCGTTCGGCGATGAGGTCGTAGGTGTCGCGGCTGGCCAGGATTTCCTGGGCGTTGTAGGCCGACGCGCCGAACACGCGCACGGCGTGGTAGTGCGACAGCAGGATGTACTTGATGGGCTTGTCGGTGACTTCGCGGATGCGGCGGATCACGTCCTGCGCCATGACGGGGGTCGCCTGGGTGTCGATCACCATGACGGCCTCGTCGCCGATGATCACGCCCGTGTTGGGATCGCCTTCGGCCGTGTAGGCGTAGGCGTTGTCGGACAGCTTTTCGAACGAGACGACCTTGTCGTCCAGGTCCGCGTGCGAGGCGAATTGCTTGCTCATGGAGGCTCCTTCCACTGTTATAGGAATAGGGGTGTGAAAGGAAATATAGTCCCGCGTTAGTTTTCGTGCAATACGTTTGCTATAAACGAATCCTCAGTGAGGCACGGGGATTTCCCGGGGGGCCGGGGGCCGGAGCGGCTCAGTTGCGCTGGCATTTCGGGCAGTAATAGGTGGCCCGCTGCCCCTGGACGAAGCGGCGGATCGGGGTGGCGCAGATCCGGCACGGCAGGCCCTCGCGCTCATAGACGGCCGCGTGGATCTCGAAGTACGCGCCCGGCTCGCCGCTCGCGCCCACGTAGTCGCGCAAGGTGCTGCCGCCCGAGGTCAATGCGTCGGCCAGCGTGGCGCGCACCATGTCGGCCAGCCGCTCGCAGCGGGCGAGCGACAGCCGGTTTGCCGGGGTCTTTGGGTTGATGCGCGCCCGGAACAGGCTTTCCGACGCGTAGATATTGCCCACGCCCACGACCGCCATGCCGGCCAGCAGCACCTGCTTGACCGCCGCGGAGTGGTTCCGGAAGTGCCGGTGCAGCCAGGCCCCGTCAAAGCGCGGGTCGAAGGGCTCGATGCCCAGTTTGGCGAGCAGCGGGTGCGCGTCGATGGGGCCGTCGGCGTCGGCATGCCAAAGCACCGCGCCGAAGCGCCGCGGATCGTGCAGGCGAAGCACCGCGCCGTCGAAGATCCATTCGACGTGGTCGTGCTTGCGCAGGAATTCCCCCGGCGACACGCTGCGCAGCGATCCCGACATGCCCAGATGCACGATCTGGGTGCCATGCTCGAAGCGCAGCAGCAGATATTTGCCGCGTCGCGCGCACTCCAGCACGGTACGTCCGCCGATCAGGGACGGCAGGTCGGGCGGAATGGGCCAACGCATGCGGGGTTCGTGAACGACCAGTCGCGTGAGCGTCCGGCCGGTGATGACGGCGTCGATTCCTCGGCGCGTGGTTTCGACTTCAGGCAGTTCCGGCATGAGCCAGTGTAAGATCATCAATTGCGTGTACGAAGATTGTGCCATCAACCGGACGGGCCGCGTGAAGTCGTCTTTTAAACAAATGAATATCGGGATCGCCGCGCTGGGGCTTGCGCTGGCAGCAATCATGGCCCCGCCGGCCCAGGCCGCCGACGGCCGGACGCGCGATGCGACCGGGCCCCGGATGGCTCCCCAAAGCCGCCAACCTGAAACCGAAGTCATCCGCCTGCGGCCGGGGCAATTGCCCTACGTGACGCTGACCGGCGATATCTTCTACCGCGTACTGGCTTCCGAAATCGCCGCCCAGCGGGGCATGTACGGCACCGCGGCCACCACCATGGTCGGCCTGGCCCGGGACACCGGCGACCCGCGCCTCGCCCGGCGCGGCCTGGAATTCCAGCTAGCCGGCGGCAATCTTCCCGGCGCCCTGGAGGCGGCCCGCGTGTGGGCGCGCCTGGCGCCCAACGACGTCGAAGCCAGCTCCACCGAGCTGGCGCTGGCCGCGGCCAATGGCCAGACCAAGGGCCTGTCCCAGGCGCTGCGCAAGCGTATCGACTCGTCGAGCGACAAGCCGGCCGCCATCGGCCAGGCGCTCGCGGTGCTGAGCCGGCTGAACGACCGCCGCCTCGCCCTGCGCATCCTCGACGAATCCCTCAGCGACAACGTGCGCAAGCTGCCCGCGGCCCACCTGGCCTTGGCGGACGTGGCTTCCGCCGCGGGCGACTACGAGCGCGCGGCGCAGGAATCGCGCGCCGCGCTGGCCGCGGACCCCAGGTCCGAGGGCGCCGCCCAGCGTGTGCTGGAATACGGCTCCAGGGTGGATCCCAAGCGCGCCCAGGCCGAAGCCCGCGCCTTCATCAACCGCAATCCGGGCGCGCGCAAGGTACGCCTGATGCTGGCCGGCCAACTGGCCGACAGCGGCGACTACGACGGCGCACTGGCTGAACTCCAGGCCATGTCGCGCCGTTCGCCCGAAGACTTCGACCTGCTCTTCATGCAGGCCCAGCTGGCCTACAAGTCCGGACAGCTCTCGCAGGCCAAGACCCTGCTGCGGCAATACCTCGAGGTGCAGAACCAGCGCCAGCGCGCCACCGTGCCGGGCGCCACCGACGCCGGCGCGGCCGCCGCCGATGCGCACGTGCTGTTGGCGCGCATCGCCGAAGACCAAGGCCTCTACGAAGAAGCCATCGCCGAACTCGGCCGCATCGACGATCCCACGCTGCGTTATTCCGTGCGCATGCGCCAGGCCGTCCTGCGCGCCAAGAGCGGCCGCGTGGATGACGCGCTGGCCATGATCAACTCGGCCGGTCCTCAGGACGAAGAAGAACGCGCGCTGGGGGCGCTGACCAAGGCGCAGATCCTGCGCGACGCGGACCGGATCGGGCAGGCCGTCGCGGCCCTGGAAGCCGCCGACCAGGCGCTGCCGGACACGGTCGAGATCAAATATGAACTGGCGATGCTGTACGAACGCCAGAACCGCCTGGCCGACCTGGAGCGCATGTTGCGCCAGGTCATCGCGCTGGACCCCGACCACGCGCATGCGTACAACGCATTGGGCTACACCCTGGCCGACCACAACCAGCGCCTGCCCGAGGCCCTGGACCTGATCACGCAGGCCCTGGAGCTTTCGCCCAACGATCCGTTCATCCTGGACAGCATGGGCTGGGTCAAGTTCCGCATGGGCGACACCACCGCCGCTGCCGACTACCTGCGCCGCGCCTACAGCGTGCGCCCCGAAGCCGACATCGCCGCGCATCTGGCCGAGGTGCTCTGGAGCCAGGGCAAGCGCGACCAGGCCACTGAACTGCTGCGCGCGGCGCTGCAGAAGGACCCGAGGAACAAGACCGTCCTGGACGTGGTCAAGCGGCTGGGGGTCAACCCGTGACGGTCGTGTTCCGGGGGCTGCGCGACGCGATGGCCGGCCTGCGTTGGGCCCTGCTGGCGCTGCTGGCTTTCCTGCTTGCCGCCTGCACGTCGCTGCCCAAACCCATCGAAGGCGGAGGCGCCGATGCGTTTTCGCGCATCGGCCGTTTCGCCATCACCGTCAACGACGAAGACGGCAAGCAGAACGCCGTCCAGGGCGGCTTTTCCTGGTTCGACGACGGACGACGCTACGTCCTGGACCTGACCAATCCGCTGGGCTCCACGGAGGCGCGGGTCGAAGGCCGACCCGGCGCCGCCAGCCTGACCAAGGCCGACGGGACCCGGCTGGTCGCCGACAATCCCGATGCGCTCGCCGAGGACGCGTTCGGCAGCAGCATGCCGGTGTCGGGCCTGCGCGACTGGCTGCGCGGCAGGCTGCCGGCCGATCCGCAAGCCACGGACGTGAAACGCGACGACCAGGGCCGTCCCGTCGCCTTCGCGCAGGGCGGCTGGCGCGCCACGCTCTCGCGCTACGACACGCTGGGGCCACAGATGCTGGTGCTCGAACGCCAGGAGCCGGGGCGCCGCATCCTGGTGCGGCTGGTGGTGAACCAGTCCTGATCTGGGCGCAGGCTGGCGCTGCGGGAGCGAGATTCGGGTTAACCCTTATCACATCGCCCATTTTCCAATCAAGCGAATAAGCGCCGCAAAATCGGCCATGTTACCGCTTGAAATATATTGCCCTGACTGAATAATTCTCCCCGTGCCGGGGCGCGGTTCGCGCCCTGCGCAGCGTGGGGGCGACACTCGTCTGCCGCCACCCTTATGGAGAATGGCCAATGTTCAGAAACACGCGCATCGCGACGGTGCTATTGGGAATCATCGCGGTATTTTTCACTTTCCAGCTCCTGGTGGGCGGCATGGGCTTTCTTGCCCTGCGGCAAACCAACCAGGACGTCGGACAGCTTTATCGCCTGTCGGCGCAGCAGGTCAACGCGGTGAACTCCGCGTCGCTGTCCCTCGTGGCGGCCCGCACCGACCTCAGCCGTTTCGCCACGCGCGTCGCGCAGGGCAATGCCAGCGATACGACGTCGCTCCAGGCCGCGCGCCAGCGCATCGTGTCCGCCGATCGCGCCTTCCAGGGCTTTTCCAGCGGCCTGTCGGCCGAGGAAAAAGCCGAGTCGGCCAAGCTGATCGAT
This sequence comes from Achromobacter sp. NFACC18-2, assembly GCF_900108985.1. Taxonomy (NCBI): domain Bacteria; kingdom Pseudomonadati; phylum Pseudomonadota; class Betaproteobacteria; order Burkholderiales; family Alcaligenaceae; genus Achromobacter; species Achromobacter sp. NFACC18-2. Next base: position 232,202 of record NZ_FNYM01000010.1, read on the forward strand.
GCCTACACCAAGTTCAGCGCCAACCTCCAAAGCGTCGGCAGGGTGCTGGAAGCGGGCGACATGGATGCCTATTTCAAGCAAGGCACGCAATCGGTCCAGGAGCGCCTCGTGAGCGAGCGCGACGCCTTCATCCAGCGCGCCGAGAGCACCGGACAGGCGGTCATGGATGAAATCTCCATGTTCCACAAGCTGTTCAGTTCGCTGCTGGCCGGCATCCTCGCGTTGGGCCTGGCGATGGCCGTGGGCGCGCAAGTGATGATCCGCCGCATGATCGTGCGTCCGCTGCTGGAGGCCGGCGAGGTCTTCCGCCGTATCGCCGAAGGCGACCTGACGCGCCGCATCGCCGACCATGGCAAGAACGAAATCGGCGCGCTGCTCGGCGCGCTCAAGAGCATGCAGGACAGCCTGGTGCGAACCGTATCCGCCGTGCGCCATGGTGTCGACGAGATCAACGTCGGCGCCCGCGAGATCTCCTCCGGCAACACCGACCTCTCCAGCCGCACCGAAGAGCAGGCCGCATCGCTCGAGGAAACCGCGGCCAGCATGGAAGAACTGGCCACCACCGTGAAGCAGAACGCCGACACCGCGCGCGAAGCCAATCGCATGGTCGCCGCGTCCGAAGCGGTTGCGCAGCGCGGCGGGCAAGCCGTGTCCAGCGTGGTCGAAACCATGCGCGCCATTTCCGGCAGCTCGTCGCGCATTGCCGATATCGTCGGCGTGATCGACGGCATCGCGTTCCAGACCAACATCCTGGCGCTCAATGCGGCCGTCGAAGCCGCCCGCGCCGGCGAGCAGGGCAAGGGCTTTGCCGTCGTCGCCAGCGAAGTGCGCACGCTGGCCCAGCGCAGCGCCGCCGCCGCCAAGGAAATCAAGCAGCTCATCGAGGACTCCGCGCAGAAGGTCGGCGTGGGTTCCGAGCAGGTCGAAAACGCGGGCGCCACGATGCGCGAGATCGTCGAATCCGTCCAGCGCGTGACCAGCCTGATGGCCGAGATCTCTGCCGCTTCCGAAGAGCAGGCCACTGGCATCGATCAGGTCAATCGCGCGGTCTCGCAAATGGACAGCGTGACGCAGCAGAACGCAGCCCTGGTCGAAGAAGCCGCCGCCGCGGCCGGCGCGCTGGAAGAGCAGGCTCGCCAATTGGCCGGCGCCGTCGCGGTATTCAAACTGCCGGCCGGACAGGTCATCGACACGCCCGCCGCCAGGCTGAGCGGCCGCGTCACGCCGCAGCTCGCGTAACCGCAACGCGCCGTGCTCGCACGGCCAGGCATGGCCCCGCATGGCCATGCCCCAGCCGGCGTGCCGTCTTTCGCGGCGCGCCGGCCCGTCTGGCTAGAATGACGGATTGTCCCGCAACGGTTGTCTTTCCGTGACTCTCTACGACGTTCCCGCTCCCGCCAAGCTGAATCTCTTTCTGCATGTCGTGGGCCGCCGCGCCGACGGCTATCACCTGCTGCAGACGGTGTTCCGCTTCATCGACTTGTGCGACACGCTGCACTTCGACGTGCGAGCCGATGGCGTCATCAGCCGCGCGACGGATCTGCCGGGCGTACCCGAAGACCAGGACCTCACCGTGCGCGCCGCGCGCGCGCTGCAAAAGGCCACGGGCACGCGCCAGGGCGCGCAGATCAGCCTTGAAAAGCGCATCCCGCAAGGCGGCGGCCTGGGCGGCGGATCCAGCGATGCGGCATCGGTCCTGATCGCATTGAACAAGCTGTGGAACACGGGACTGTCGCGCCAGGAACTGATGGCGCTGGCGCTGCCGCTGGGCGCGGACGTGCCCGTCTTTGTCTTTGGCCAATCGGCCTTCGCGCAAGGCATCGGTGAAGATCTCACGTCCGTGACGCTGCCCGACCGTGCCTATCTGGTCGCTCAACCCGATGCCAGCGTGCCGACTGTTGGAATTTTTTCGGCACCCGATTTGACAAGGGATTCTTCTTACATCACAATAGCGGACTTTCTTGCTTCGCAAACATTTTTGCCCAGCGGAACCTTCGGGAATTCGCTTTACGGAAGAAATGATTTGGAGCCGGTGGTCTACCGTCTTTACCCTGAAGTGCTTGGGGCATCGCGGTGGCTTGCAGAGCGGGGTTTCCCTGTTCGCATGTCGGGATCGGGGGCGTGTTTATTCGCCGAATTTTCCGAAACATCGCAGGCCGTTTTGGCAGAACAAGAAATTACCGCTATAATGCGCGGCGCTGATAAAACATTCAGCCAAACGCATCCACGGTTTCGGTTAGTGCAGGCATGTACTGGGTTAGCTGAACATCCGTTGCGGAATTGGATTGCAAGATAGTTGGGGAGTCGCCAAGCTGGTTAAGGCACCGGATTTTGATTCCGGCATGCGAAGGTTCGAATCCTTCCTCCCCAGCCAACCGAATACATAAAAAAGCTGTTGAACACGCCTGTAAGACACTGGCCCGGGTTCAGCAGCTTTTTTATTTTCCGGATTCTGGCGCAAGTTGTGCATCACAGGTTTGCATCACAAGTTGTTTTGCATCACGGCGCGTCATCATGGCGCGTCATTAGGCCTCACCTCGTTAGTGTCTTAAAACGACCATCGCATCATCCATCATGGCAAACGATAGCTTCATGATCTTCACGGGCACCGCCAACACTCGGCTGGCCGTGGACGTAGTCAACCACCTCGATATGTCCCTGGGAAAGATGACCGTCGGTCGCTTCTCGGACGGCGAGGTGATGGTCGAGATCAACGAGAACGTGCGTGGCAAGGACGTCTTCGTCCTGCAGCCCACCTGTGCCCCCACCAACGACAACCTGATGGAAATCATGGTGATGGTTGATGCCCTGCGCCGCGCGTCGGCCGGCCGCATCACCGCCGCGATTCCCTATTTCGGCTATGCCCGCCAGGACCGCCGCCCGCGTTCGGCGCGCGTGGCCATCTCGGCCAAGGTCGTGGCCAACATGCTGCAGGTCGCTGGTGTTGACCGCGTCCTGACCATGGACCTGCACGCCGACCAGATCCAGGGTTTCTTCGACATCCCCGTGGACAACATCTACGCCGGTCCGATCCTGCTGGGCGACATCTGGCGCCGCAATTTCTCGAACCTGGTCGTCGTGTCCCCGGACATCGGCGGCGTGGTCCGCGCCCGCGCGCTGGCCAAGCAGCTCGAAGCCGACCTGGCCATCATCGACAAGCGCCGTCCGCGCGCCAACGTGTCGGAAGTGATGAACATCATCGGTGAAGTCGACGGCCGCACCTGCATCATCATGGACGACATGGTCGACACCGCCGGCACGCTGTGCAAGGCGGCCCAGGCCCTGAAGGACCGCGGCGCCGGCGCCGTCTACGCCTATTGCACGCACCCCGTGCTGTCGGGCGGCGCCATCGACCGCATCGAAGCGTCGGAACTCGACGAACTCGTCGTCACCGACACCATTCCGCTCTCCGAGCAAGGCCAGGCCAGCGGCAAGATCCGCCAGCTGTCGTGCGCCGCGCTGCTGGGCGAGACCATCCTGCGTATTTCCAACGCCGAATCGGTCAGCTCGCTGTTCGTCGATTGACGCGCTAGCGTCGATCGGCCCACAGCCCGACATTCCCGTTTTTTGCACCCTGCTGGTCGCGGCAGGGCGCAATCAAACACGGCGCGCCTTTTGCGCGCCGTGCACATAACCGGTGAAGCCTCTTCACCTTATTGTTTTCGGAGTTATCCATGAAATTTACTGCCACTGCGCGTAGCGTCCAGGGTTCGAGTGCGAGCCGCCGCCTGCGCCGCGCGGGCCGCGTTCCCGCCATTGTCTATGGTGGTACGGCTGCCCCCCTGAACATCGAACTCGACCACAACGAGATCTACCACGCGCTGCGTAAGGAAGAATTCCACGCATCGATCCTGCAAATGCAGCTCGAAGGCGCCAAGGATGAGCAAGTTCTGCTGCGTTCGGTTCAATGGCACGCCTACAAGCCGCAAGTCCTGCACGTGGACTTCCAGCGCGTCGACGCCAACCAGGCCCTGCGCACCAAGGTGCCGCTGCACTTCGTGAACGCTGAAATCTCGCCGGCCGTGAAGCTGAGCGGCGCGATCATCAGCCACGTGACGACCGAACTGGAAATCACCTGCCTGCCGTCGGCGCTGCCCCAGTTCATCGAAGTCAACCTGGCTGACGTGCTGGCCGGCGGCTCGATCCACCTGGCCGACATCAAGCTGCCCATGGGCGTGACGTACGTCCCCCACGGCGGTGAAGACAACCCCCTGCTGGCCGCCGCGGTCACCAAGGGTGGCGCTGCCGCTGCCGACGAAGCCGAAGAAGCTGCTCCGGCCGCCTAAGTCCAGCAGGAAAGCCCTGGCGGCTTTCCCGCGGCTTACGCCCGAAACCCTGCGTGTGCATTTGCATGCGCAGGGTTTTTTGGTTTAAACACCCCCATCATGTCTACTCCCATACGCCTCATCGTGGGACTGGGTAACCCCGGTCCCGACTACGAAACCACCCGGCACAACGCCGGCTTCTGGCTGGCCGACCACCTGGCGGACGACCTGCGCACGTCTTTTGCGCTGGAGAAGTCCTTTTTCGGCATGGTGGCCAAGGCGCGGCTGGGCGCCGACAACGTCCTGCTCCTCAAGCCCAACACCTACATGAATCGTTCCGGCCAGGCGGTCGGCGCGCTGGCGCGCTTCTACAAGCTGACGCCGGAAGCGGTGCTGGTGCTGCACGATGAACTGGACCTCATGCCCGGCCAGGTCAAGCTCAAGCAGGGCGGCGGTCACGCCGGCCACAACGGCCTGAAGGACATCCAGGCAGCGCTCGGCAGCCCCAACTTCTGGCGCCTGCGCATCGGCATCGGCCATCCGCGCACGCTGGGCCTCGCGCAGCAGGTCGCCGACTTCGTCCTGCATCCGCCGCGCCGCGACGAGCAAAAGGAAATCGAAGCCGTCATCGACCGCTGCCGCGCCGTCGTGCCCGCCATGCTGGCGGGCGACTTCGCGCTGGCCACGCGCCAACTGCATAGCGGCAACGAGTCCTGATGAAACCAGGCCCGTCCACCCGGAAGATGCGCTTTCGCAGCGAGATCGCGGACTTCTGGCGCTTCATCCGCCACCCGCATCCGGTGTCGCGCCTGCCGGGCCGCGCCGGCGGCAGCGGGCTGGTTGCCGACTGGTGGCCGGCCATCGGACCGGGACGTCTTCTGGCCTGGGCCGCTGTGTTGTGGGCCATCAACCTCTTCGCCCTCGGCCCGGTCGCCGTCGCCGCCGCCGGCCTGGGCGGCGTCACGCATCGGCTCGATCCCCACAACATTCCCTGGCTCACCGCGGTGCTGTGGGCGCCGCTGGTCGAGGAAATGCTCTTTCGCTATGGCCTGCGCCGACCGCGCCAGGCGCTGTGGCTCATTCCCGCGCTGGTGCCTGTCGTGCTGTGGGGCCCCAGGCTCTGGACAGGCCTGCTGCTGGCCGCGTTCATCCTGCTTGCGTGCTGGGGGCTGCGCCAGCGTCCCGAGCCGCTCAAGGGCTGGGACACGAACTGGCGCAGGTACTACCTGCAGCACTTCGGCGTGGTGTTTCACCTGGTCGCGCTGACTTTTGCCGCCGTCCACCTCACCAACTTCGTCTACAACAAGACGCCGTATTGGCTGCTGCCGCTTCTGGTGCTGCCGCAATGGCTGACCGGGCTGGTGCTGGGCTGGATTCGTGTGCGCCGCGGCATCGGGGCCGCGATCCTGCTGCATTCCGTTTTCAACGCGGGACCGATCCTGATGATCTGGCTGGTCATGCGCTACGCGCCGACGGCGGCGGGGTAGAGGCGGCTGCCGCCAAGCTTCACAGGCGGGGGCGCGACGTGGCGATGCCTGCTGCCGGCGCGGCGCGTGGCGGGCCGATTTCTTGGGGCCGCATCACGCCCCGCCCCGGGGCGCTCCCAATCCCCTGCCGGGGTAAACTACGCCGTTAACGCTCAATACCGTACTTACACAGGATTCCCATGGCTCTGCAATGCGGCATCGTCGGCCTGCCCAACGTTGGCAAATCGACACTCTTCAACGCTCTGACCCGCGCCGGCATCGCCGCCGAGAACTACCCGTTCTGCACCATCGAACCCAACGTGGGCGTGGTCGAAGTGCCGGATCCGCGCCTGCAGAAGCTGGCTGAAATCGTCAAGCCCGAACGCATCCTGTCGGCCACCGTCGAGTTCGTCGACATCGCGGGCCTGGTCGCCGGCGCAAGCAAGGGCGAAGGCCTGGGCAACCAGTTCCTCTCGCACATCCGCGAAACCGACGCCATCGTCAACGTCGTGCGCTGCTTCGAAGATCCCAACGTGATCCACGTCGCCGGCAAGGTCGATCCCATCGCCGACATCGAAGTCATCGAAACCGAACTCGCCCTGGCCGACCTGCAGACCGCCGAAAAGGCCCTGCAACGCCACCAGAAGACCGCGCGTTCCGGCGACAAGGAAGCGCAGCGCATCGTGGCCGTGCTGGAAAAGTGCATTGCCCAGCTCAACGAAGCCAAGCCCATCCGCGCAATGGACCTGAGCACCGAAGAAAAGGCCGACATCGCCCAGCTCTGCTTCATCACCGCCAAGCGCGCGATGTACGTAGGCAACGTCGCCGACGACGGCTTCACCAACAATCCGCTGCTGGACCGCCTGACCGAATTCGCCGCCGCCCGCAACGCGCCCGTCGTCGCCATCTGCGCCGCCATCGAATCCGAAATCGTCGACCTCGACGACGCCGACCGCGAAGCCTTCCTGAAGGACATGGGCATGGAAGAGCCCGGCCTGAACCGCCTGATCCGCGCCGCCTTCAAGCTGCTGGGCCTGCAGACCTACTTCACCGCGGGCGTGAAGGAAGTGCGCGCCTGGACCGTGCCCATCGGCGCCACCGCCCCCCAGGCGGCCGGCGTCATCCACACCGACTTCGAACGCGGCTTCATCCGCGCGCAGACCATCGCTTACGAAGACTTCATCACGTACAAGGGCGAGCAAGGCGCGAAGGAAGCGGGGAAGATGCGTGCGGAAGGGAAGGAATACATCGTGCAGGATGGCGATGTGATGAACTTCCTGTTCAACGTCTGATTCGATTTAGCCATTTCAAGCGATTTCATCTGCTGGCGTAGAACCGGGAAAAATGACGAAAAGCCTCGTAGATACGGGGCTTTTTTCATTGCAGGCTATTGCATGCAACAACTCTTGATTGCAGTCCGCAAGTGACTGCGCTGGTGTGACCCTAACCCCGAATTAGTCCGGATCAGAAGTAGAGATTTCCGGCTCATGACCCTAACCCCGAATTAGTCCGGATCAGAAGTAGAGATTTCCGGCGTTTGACCCTAACCCCGAATTAGTCCGGATCAGAAGTAGAGATTTCCGGCTCATTGAGGTTGGTACTATGGCCGCTGGCCAAGTGCTGGCGCGCGTATTCAGCAGGTGCCTGCCACTTCAGCGCGGAGTGGGGACGAACCTCGTTATAGTACGTCCGCCAGGCGTCGATTTTCTCCTTGGCGTCGGCAAATGACAAGAACCAGTGGCTGTTCAGGCATTCCTGACGGAAGCGGCCATTGAAGGATTCGCACTGCGCATTGTCCGTCGGCTTGCCGGGCCGGCTGAAGT